>JAZRWC010000025.1:0-10033 GCA_045599505.1 Erysipelotrichaceae bacterium
GCTAATAATTCTCTTTTAACTTTTAATTGATAATTATAACTAGAAATAATAAGTGGACAAGAACCGCATTTATCTTGATACTTACACTTTTTTTCTTCTCTATCTTTTGAAGGTACAATGATGCTCTTTAATTCAGCTTTATAATACTTACCAAAGTCTTCCTTGAATTCAACTTCTACTGTTTCATTTAATAATGCTCCATCAACAAAGACTGGCTTTCTTTTATAGAAGCCTACACCTTCACCATTAATACCTGTTTTATTAATCTTTAACTTCATTTTTTACCCCTTGCAATTAGCTTCGAATACTCTTAAGAAATTCTTATAGAAAATCTTTTCTAATTGTTCATTAGTAAAATGATTATCCTTTAGCTTTTCATATAAATCTATCATCTTTGTAGCATCACTCATTCCTACAGGAGTAGTAATACCATCAAAATCACTACCAAATCCACATACATCAATTCCACCAACATCAACGATATGCTTGATATGTTCTACTACCATATCCATCTGATCTTCCTTAGTGTTTGCACTAATGAAATCTGGGCAATAGTTAATACCTGTCATACCACCATTTTTAGCTAGTTTAACAATCATTTCATCAGTTAAATTTCTAGGAGCAAAATGTACTGCTCTAGAGCTTGAATGAGAGGCTACAATTGGCTTAGTAGCAGTGTTTATTACATCTTCGAACAATTTATCAGATCCATGAGACACGTCTACAATGACTCCTAAATCGTTCATATACTTAACTAATTCAAAACCAAATGGCTTTAATCCTGTTTCTGTATTTAATGGATTTTCCTTGTTATATACGTTATTTGGATAACCAATTTCATTTTCAAAGTTCCAGGTTAAAGTTAACATTCTTACTCCTCTATCATAAAAATGCTTCATCTTTTCTAAAGAACCTTCTAATACTCCACCTTCCTCAATAGTTAATAAAGCACTCATCTTATCATTAGCTAAGTTAGCTTTTAACTCAGTTGGTGTAGTAATCTTAGAAATCTTATCAGAATACTTTTCTAAAACCTTATCAAATTCATCCATATAGTAATTGCAATCTTCATATGGAGATTTCATAACTTCTTTTAAATAGATAAAAGTAGCGAAACACTGCATACCATAATCGCCTTTTGCCATCTTTTCTAGATTTAGATGCAACTTTTCCTCATTTAAAAAATCATAATTATTTCTAATAGCAGTTGTTATAGTATCACTATGCATATCGATTACTTTCATATTCTATTCCTCCAGTTGTAACACTATTATTTTATCATTTTTCATAAAGAAAAAAAGGAATCGCACAATTACATGTGTAATTCCTTTTAACCTTAATGTTTTCTTCTATCAAGATTTCTTGAAATAGCTGTTCCAATATACTGGAATAACTGAATTAATACGATAATGATAATAACAACTACTATCATAATATCAGTTTGATAACGGTAATAACCATATCTGATGGCGATATCTCCTAATCCACCACCACCGACAGTACCAGCCATTGCTGAATAACCAACGATAACACCTAATGTAGTTGTAGCGCCATTGATTAAAGAGATTCTTGCTTCTACTAATAATACCTTGAAGATGATATCCCAAGTAGTAGCACCCATTGATTGAGCAGCTTCAATAACACCATGGTCAACTTCCTTTAATGATCCTTCAATAATACGACCAATATAAGGAATAGCAGCTACTGTTAATGGAACAATTGTTGCAGCAGTACCATAACTCTTACCAACTAACATCTTAGTAAATGGAATGATTAAGATTAATAAAATCAAAAATGGAATTGATCTGCCAATATTAACGATAAAGTCTAATATTCTATAAACTACCTTATTTGGAGTAATACCTTCTTCATCAGTAATATTTAACGCTATACCTAAAGGTAAACCAAAGACATAACCTACTGCCGTAGAGATAAGTACCATTTCAATTGTTTCAACGATTCCCTGTAAAATCATTGTGATTGTTGAACTATCGAACATCGTCATTTACCTCCTGAGCCACTACTGAATCAATCTTATTTAACCAATCAATCATCTTAGTAGCTTTTTCTTCATCATCTGGTAATTGAATAATCATCTGACCTTTTGATACACCATTAATAGTAGTTAATTCAGATTGTAAGATATTTACTGGAGTTCTGAATTCTAAAATTAAATTAGCAATTACTGGTTCAAATGACTTATGTTCAGAGAACGAAACTCTAATAACCTTACCACCTGTCATCTCTTTAATTTGAGAAGATGCGTTGAAGATTAATCGCTTAGCTGCGTTTGTCTTAGGATGTCTGAATAATTCTTCAACATTATTTTCTTCAACAAGCTTGCCATATTCAAGAACAACTACTCTATTACAGATTTCCTGGATTACGCTCATTTCATGAGTAATTAGTACAACTGTAATACCATAGCGCTTATTGATATCCTTAATTAAACTTAGAATTGATTTAGTTGTTTCTGGGTCTAATGCGCTTGTAGCTTCATCACATAATAGAATTTCTGGATTACTAGCTAATACTCTAGCGATAGCTACTCTCTGCTTTTGACCACCTGATAATTGAGAAGGATAAGCTGATGCTTTTTCTTCTAATCCTACAATCTTTAAATATTCTAATGCTTTGCTTCTAGCTTCTTTCTTGCTTACACCAGCAATTTCCATTGGAAAACAAACATTATCGATTACGCTTTTCTGCATTAACAAGTTGAAATGCTGGAAAATCATACCAATCTTTCTTCTTGCTAAACGTAATTCTTTATTGTTTAAAGACATTAATTCCTGGTTATTAACAACTACCTTACCACTTGTTGGCTTTTCTAATAGGTTTAAACAGCGTACTAATGTACTCTTACCAGCACCTGATAAACCGATAATGCCGAAAATCTCGCCCTTTTCAACATCAAAGCTAACATCATTTAAGGCTTCTACTTCACCATCTTTGATATTAAATGTCTTTGAAAGATGCTCAACATGAATCATTGAATTCATATTCATACCCCCTACTTAACACACACAAATCCGTAGGATTACTCTTACGGATTTGGATAATTTAAAATTTATTCTTTTAGTAATAATTACTTAGCGAATGGAACAACTGCTGCGCCATACTTTTCAGCGATAAATGCAGCAATTTCATCACCCTGTAAAACTTCGATTAAAGCCTTAACAGCTGCGTTGTCTTCGCTACCCTTCTTAACTGCTAATACGTTTACATATGTAGTAGCTGCTAAAGATTCGCTTGTTTCAGTAACGATAACCTTATCGATACAGCCAGCTTCTAAAGCGTAGTTACCATTGATAACAGCAACTGCAACTTCATCTAAGATTCTTGGAAGCTGAGCAGCTTCTAATTCCTTGATTTCAACATTAGCGTTAACACTAACAACATCCTTAGCACTTAAGCTTGAATCTAAGTTAGCACCTTCTGGTAAAGTGATAATGCCATTATCCTGAAGTAATAATAATGCTCTAGTTTCATTTGTTGGATCGTTTGGAACTGCGATGATATCGCCATCCTTTAATTCTGATAATGAGCTAACAGCACCAGCATAGATTCCCATTGGTTCATAGTGGATACCAGCAACTGGAGTGATTTCTGTTCCGTTAGATTCATTGAAATTATTGATATAAGGAACATGTGCGAAATAGTTAGCATCTAATTCACCAGACTGTACAACGTTCATTGGTAATACATAATCGTTGTATACAACAACTTCTAATGTAACACCCTTAGTAGCTAAAATTTCCTTTGCCTTGTCTAAGATTACTGAATGAGGTTCTAAAGTACAAGCAACCTTGATAGATAATTCATCCTTAGATTCAGAACCACCCTTAGAACAACCTGCGAAAGATAAGACTAATAAAACTGTTAATAAAACTGTAAGTAACTTTTTCATAAAATATTTCTCCTCTTCTATTTAATTATTTTGAATTTGTACTTATATATTTAAAACTTATGCCTTCTTTATTAATCGACGCATTCGTCTAAAATTATAATTTGCTTTGATTAGTTTTTTCAACTCGTTCATAACAATTTCCCCTTTTTTCAAAAATAAAACCGGAAAGCATCGAGCCTTCCGGTAAATTCTCAAGTATGTATCAGAAGTTAACTCAATGCTATCTCAACTCAAAAACCATGCACATGCGCATGTCCATCATATCCATAGCCATCATCATAGATCTTGAGCTTAACATGAGATAATCCTCTTTCTTTCTAAACCTATCTTACTCTTATAACCAAAGTAAGGCAATAAGAAAAAGAAATTTTGTCTTATTTTTTCAAAAAAGTTTTGAAAACATTTTCATTATTCACCTTTGTGAACAACTACCTGATGGTAAGGAATGCTAATACCATCCTTATCAAACCTTTCCTTAATAGCTAGTCTTAATTCTCTTTCAATCTCCCAGTGCTTCATTGGCTTAACTTTTCCTCTGATTAAGATATCTACAGAATCATTATTGAAGTTTGAAACGCCTAGTACTTCAGGTACTTCTAGCATTCTATCTTCATTCGCTTTATAGAAGTTTTCACACTCATCTTTTAATACTTCTAACACTTCTCTAGTATTAGACTCATATGGAGTTGGAATAGTTAATGAAATCTGAGAAAAATCATTTGTATAATTTGTTACACTTGAAATCTTACCATTAGGGATAATTACCTTTTTACCTAATTGGTTTAAATGCGTAACTCTTAAGTTAATAGCAGTTACCACACCTTCATATTCCCCAATTTTAACAAAATCACCAACTTCAAACTGTTTTTCAAATAATAAGAAAACGCCAGTAACAACATCCTGAACGATTGCTTGAGCCCCAAATGAAATAGCTAATGATCCAATTCCTGCTGTTACTAGAATATTACCTAAAATATTGCCTAAGCCAAAGATATTAAGAATACTTGCTAAAGCGATAAAGCTAACAACATACTTAAGAACATTATTGATTAATGATACTGTTGTTAAAATGCTCTTTTTCTTATCTGCAGGTAATGTCTCATCAGTTTTAGCGATAACATTCTTACAAATCTTGTTGATCTTACCAATGATAATTTTTGCGATGATATAAACACATACAGCAACTAATACATTCTTTAATAAACCTGTTACATCATATCCATTAAATAATGAGTTAATAAATTCTTTCATATTACTTCTCCATATACTTATTCTTTAATATCTCTTTTTCTTTTTCACCAATACCGATTACTTCTAGTAAAAAGTTACTAATTGATCCACTTGTTTCAAACATACCTTCTACATAGCTATCATAGTACTCTTTAAATGCCCAATCAGTAAAATCTCTCACTGTTTTTTGTTTATTCACTTCATCATAGAAGTAACAATAGTTAGAGAACATATAGTCTTCAATTATTGTATCTTCATCAAAATCCAAGCATAACAATAATAAAATTGTTGCCACTCCTGCTCTATCCTTACCAAAAGAACAGTGGTAACAAATACATCCATCTTCATTATTTAGGATATATTCCATAAACTTTCTAAATTGTTGCTTGCTATAAGGATTAGTTGATAAAAACTTATAGTAGTTTTTCATATGCTCTTTAGCTTGTAATCCTGTCTTTAGTGTATGGAAATCAGCTAATTTCTTCTCACTTTCTTCATCATGAGAAATACCTACTACTCCAAAAGGCATTACAGAATTTTCAACTACTCTTAAATCCTTGTATTTAGGATCGGGTTTCCTTTCCATTTCAGGTGGATCTCTTAAGTCAAGTGACAATCTTAGATTATAGTCTTCATAGAGCTTTTTAATATCATCTTTAGTACCTTTAGCTAAAGCTTCACATCTGATAAATGCGTTCTGTTTAATCTTTAACCCTTCCTTATTGACCATACCTTCTAAAGTACGTGCATTAATTAATCCAACTAAATTTATTCTTCTTGAAACCATATAATCACCTAGTTAATTATAGGAAAACAGCACATTTTTCTCAACAGATAAGGTTTATAAGAGTTATAAGTAGTATAATGAAGACATGGAAAAAGTATATAGAAATATAAAATTATTAGACGGAACCAAAGATATGGTCCTTCAAGAGAATATGATGATTAGAGTCATAGATGGCATTATCGTCTCTATTGAGGAGGATAAAGAATTAAAAGAGGCTAATGTTGTTGATTTGAAAGGAAGATACGTAATTCCAGGATTAATCAATCTTCATGTTCATACTCCAGGAAGCGGTTTTCCAAAGAAAAAGCAACAAGATAATAGAAAGCAGGCTCAATTAGTTCTTCATAATCCAATCTTTAATTTAGTAGGTAGAGTTTTATGTTCGAACGCTGTTAAAACAGAACTATTAAGTGGAACTACAACAATCAGAACAGTTGGAGGAATTGGTCATATAGATTCAACTATTAGAGATCAGGTAACTTTAGGTAAAAAGATCGGTCCAAGAATACTATCAAGTGACATGGCTGTTACTATCCCTGGTGGACATATGGAAGGCTCAGTAGCTTTTGGAGCAAGTAGCGATAAAGAGTTTATCGATTTTATCGAAGATAATGTATTAAATGAAGTCGATTGGATAAAGATAATGGTTACTGGTGGAGTGCTAGATGCTAAGGTAAAAGGTGAACCAGGAGAAATAAAAATGTCTGCTGCCCAGATTAAACTATGTTGTGATATAGCTCATAAAAATGGTTTAAAGGTATGCGCTCATGTAGAAAGTCCTAAAGGTGTCAAATTAGCTTTGGAAAATGGAGTTGATTCTATTGAACATGGAGCAAGTATGGATAATGAAACTATTGAGTTATTTAAAAAGAATAATTCAGTTTTAGTTTCTACTATTTCTCCAGCTATTCCTTTAAGCAAGTTCCCTGATGATGTTAGTCAAGCAACTGAAATAGTTAAGTACAATACTGAAGTATTACTTGAAGGAATTATCAGCGGTACTAGAATGTGTTTGGGTAATGATGTTACTGTTGGCTTAGGTACTGATACAGTATGTCCATTTATCACTCACTATGATATGTGGCGTGAATTAGAGTACTTCCATAAGTTAGTTGGTGTATCAAGAAGCTATGCTCTTCATACCGCAACATTGATAAACGCTTCTATTTTAGGAATAGAAAACGAAACAGGAAGTATTGAAGTCGGTAAATCAGCAGATTTCATCGTCTTAGATAACAACCCTCTTGATGGATTTGACGCTATTAGAAATCCATACATGGTTCACTTTATGGATAAAGAATTCGTAAACCCAAAGGTTAAAAAGAATGAAATCTGTGAAAAATATCTTGATCAATATCTTCTAGAGTTATCAAGAACTATGTAATACAAATTATGACAGGCTAACAACCTGTCATTTTTATACATTATAAAAAATAGGACTGTAAATATAACACTACAGTCCTAATAATGGTTTAAATTTACTAATTGATTATTAATCAGCTACTCTGAACTTATCGATGTATTCCTGATTGAATAAGTCCTTATCAACTTCTCTATCGAATACCTTACGTCCATTAGCGTAAGTAGCTACACACTTGTAATCATCATCTAATACAGCTAAGTCAGCATCCTTGCCTAACTTGATAGAGCCCTTTTCCTTATCGAAACCATAAGCAACAGCTGGATTTAATGCAGCCATCTTAATAACAGTTTCAATTGGCATACCTAACTTTTCTACTAAGTTCTTCATACCGAAGATAACTGGCTGAGTGCTTCCTGATAATCTACCTGTATCTTCTAAACAGAAACCTTCTTCAGTAACGAAACGGCTACGAGGATTATCTAAGTTTCTATACTGTCCAACAGGAGCTCCAGATACCTGAACATTATCAGAAATCATTAACCACTTGCTCATATCTGGCTTAGTTCTGAAAATTAACTGTAACATTTCTAATGATACATGCATACCATCACAAATGATTTCATTGTATAAGTTTTCATCAAGTAAGCAAGCACCTAAGCCACCCATATTACGATGGTGGATACCTCTCATAACGTTACAAGTATGAGTAGATACATAGATACCCTTCTTGAATGCTTCCATAGCTTGCTGGAAGTTAGCTTCTGAATGCATAAATGCGACCTTAACGCCCTTAGAATTTAAGTATTCGATTGCTTCATCAGCGTTTTCTAATTCAGGAGCGATACCACATAACTTTAATAATCCATTAGAGTTTTCCCAAGTATCCTTAACTAACTGCATATTTAATGGAGCTTCTGCTAAAGGAATTCCCTTTTCACCAACTCTGTGTCCTAAACGGTTTGTATCTTCAGAATGGATACCTAAGATAGTAGCGCCATCACATTCTTCATTCATGATTTCACCAATTCTCTTATAGTTATCAGTACCTTCTAAGTAGCTCATAGTAGCAAATACGTTAGAAACGCCATTAGAAGCTAAACCCTTAAGATACTTTCTAACTTCATCCTTACCACCAACTAAACCATTAGGTGTATAGCCATGAGTACCATGGTTATGAGTATCGAATACACCAGGAATAACTCTGTATCCAGTGTAATCAACATAGTCAGTAACATTAGCTGAAGCATCAAGGAATCCAGTAATCTTCTTGCCATCTACTACAAGATAACCATCTCTAACACCATCTTCAAAATAAATACGATCACATTTAATTAACATTTTTCTTCCTCCCATTTGTCATCCTGATTATTTCCAGGATATTGTTAATTTAAAAATAGTAATGAATTATATTATCTATTTTTCAGCCTTTTGTTTATCTCAAATTTATCATTTGAAACAGCAAAAAACTGTAAGTGAAATTGTTTGTAAAATACCTCTATCACAATTATAATACACAAAAAATGTTATAGTCTACTAAACTAATCTACAATATAATAAGTGAAATATTATCTAGAAAAAGGGCTATAAATCTTACAATTTATAGCCCTTGATTTCATTACATTGCTGCTTCGATTCTTGCTAATAAGTCTTCCTTACCCATTAGTCCAATTGAACGGCCAACCATCTGACCATCCTTAAAGAATACAAGGTTTGGAATAGACATAACACCAAACTGTCCAGCTAAATCTGGATCGTTATCAACGTTAACTTTAACAGCGTTTAATTTATCAGAATTTTCTTCCAAAATCTCCTCTAGAATTGGAGATAAAAGTTTACATGGTCCACACCAATCAGCGTAGAAATCTACAACTGTGAAACCGCTTTTGATAGTTGCTTCAAATTCAGCAGTAGTAATAACTTTCATTTAAGTCCTCCTTATTTTAACTTTGATGCTGCAGCTTCATCAACGATGATAACAACATCGTCATGACCCTGTAATACAGTTGAAGGCCAGAATACTGACTTTTCACCCTGAACTGTCTGATAGATTGCATCAGCTTTATTAGTGCCTGTAGCTACCATTAAAATCTTCTTTGCACTCATAACATTTGAGATACCCATAGTGATTGCCTGAGTAGGAACCTTGCTCATATCGTTATCGAAGAATCTAGCATTATCTCTGATTGTGCTTTCTTCTAAGTCTGTAATATGAGTTACTGAATCAAATGGTGTATTTGGTTCATTGAAACCGATATGACCATCAGAACCGATACCTAATACCTGAATATCAACAGTGTACTTAGCCATTGCTTCATTATAAGCATCACAATTAGCCTGTAAATCTTCACCCTGGCTGCTAGGAATATGGATATTTTCTTCCTTAACATTGATATGATCGAATAAATTACGATGCATAAATGAGAAGTAAGATTCTGGATGAGATACTGGTAAACCAACATATTCATCTAAGTTGAAAGTAGTGATCTGATCATATGATGTACCATTTTCTAAATGGTCAGCAATCATGCGCTTATATAGACCGATTGGAGATGAGCCAGTAGCTAATCCTAATACAGCCTTTGGATTTGACTTAACTACTTCAAGCATAACTTCAGCAGCCTTGTCAGAAACTTCTTCATAATCCTTACAAATAATAACTTTAATCATAATTGTCTCCCTTTTTATTATTTTTTAGAACCTAGGCATATGATACTTTAATGCTTTTTCATGCATTTCAATTTCA
>JAZRWC010000026.1:0-12853 GCA_045599505.1 Erysipelotrichaceae bacterium
AGGATTACGATGACAATCGTAGTCCTTTTCATATGGTCAACCCAATCCTAGACCCAGTCATGGGTCGTCGGGGCTCAGCCGAAATAAGTCAAATAATATATTCGATTATCGGTATCGCCTAGTTGTATGTATAAAATCAAAAGGTCTAAGTCAAGGGTAAATAAACGCCATAAAGCGCCCTTGACAAAGACCTTGTTGATTTTCTTGTATTGTATCTGGCGATACACGAAATAATCGAATATAAACTTATTTATCTAAGATTGAATCCAGATTTATTTATACAGTAGAGAATTCTTTTTCTTCTCCTTTCGTGATTTCTAATACCTCTGGTAATGTAAAGAAGAGTACTAACCTTAACATTCATAGATTCTGCTATAGAGTTGTTGATTCTTTTACCATTGTAAGTTGAAAATGAATTCAATATTTCTTCCTTCCAGTTTTTTAGTAAAGTAGTAAACTCCTCAAATTCAGCTATGTTAGCTTCAGTAAAATCCTTTATAAGCTCATTAAGAGTATAAGATTTGTGTTCTGCCTTAATATCCTTTGAAAACCTGGAATATCTGACTTTTAGATTGTATCCTTTGTATAAGTCATCGCTGATATTAAGCATCATATCAAGAATACCTCTGTAGTTAATTATCCTTCCAATTTTCTTGTTGTATCTACCTTTTCCATCGAGATCTATATGTTCATCAAAAAGTAGAAAATTAAAGTTTTTTAGTAGATAATATTCGTTAGAAGAAGTGTCAAACTGTTTCATGGTTCTGATACGGATTTTACTAAGGTCATCATTTAAGTGCTTGATAACGTGGAAGCTGTCGACACATATGATGGCTTTTTTAAGATACTTTTGAGCAACCATTTTATAAACAGGATACATATCCATGGAAATGTACTTAACATTGTCTCTTTCCTTAGAATCAATAGATTCAAAATAGCGATAGAGTTCGAATTTCTTTCTTGAAGGAACAACATCAACCAGCTTTTGGGAATCGAAGTCATAAATGAGAAAAGAGAACTTGCCGTTTTTATAATCAGTATTCTTAGTATATACTTCATCAACACATATTACTTCTGGTAATGGAGATCTGGAAACTTTAACATGCTTGTCAAACAGTCTGACAGCTGTAGTAACACTGACGGATGTAATTCTGGCAGCTTCTCTAAAAGTCATACTTGGACTTTCCAGTAACTTCATAAGATTGATAACAGTCTTATAGGAAGATTTTGATTTAGGTGGTGAAATAGTTTTTGACTCCGAGAAAGAGTGATGACAGTTGTGACAGAGTCTTCGCGGAACTGAAACACTTACAGAAAAGTTATCAAAAACATCATTAGCCACATTGATTTTCTTGGTGTAATAACCGATAGATTTGGTTAATGATGATCTGCAGTAAGGACATTCCAAAGAGGAACTTGCCAGTTTTAAAAAGATATTCTGACCTGAAGAGGATATAGAAGAAATATCATTGTCATTCAGGTTCAGTAAAGATAAAATAATTGATTCATAATCTTTCATATGAAAACCTCCTATACCATATGATATAGGAGTCTGAGTTCAGTTGTAACTATGTGTGTGTCTAATTATGGACACACTAGATGTGACGCTCTGGACACAAACACAGAAGATGGTGTCATATTTTGATTAATCCTGTAAGAAATTACAGGATTTTTTCTTTTAGCTCACTAGTATTTCTATGAGGTGGTTTTCAATGCAATAGGTGTGGTAATAAGGACGAAAGATATTTTTATTATGGGCAAAGGGGATTATATTGTCGAAAATGTGTAACATTTTTGGAAAACAATGATTTTGACTATCCGGATATTAATGAAGTAGATAGTGAGTATCACTTATCATTTAATCTTACCGATAGGCAAAAAGAAATATCTGATAAGTTGGATGAATTGGTTAGTGATGGTAAAAGTGTTTTATTAGAGGCAGTATGTGGAGCAGGTAAGACAGAATTAGTATATAAGAGCATCTCAAATGCCTTAGCTAGTGGTAAAAGGGTTGGTTTTGCCATACCTAGAAGGCAAGTAGTTTTAGAGATAGCTGATAGATTAGCAAGCGTATTTACTAAATTAAAAGTAGTAAGAGTAGCCAAAGGGTATACTGATGATATTTTTGGTGATTTAGTAGTAGCTACAACTCATCAATTGTATCGTTATAATAATTACTTTGATTATTTGATAATAGATGAACCTGATGCTTTCCCTTTTAAGGGTAATGCAGTACTAGAAGGAATAGCTAAAAATAGTTGCAAAGGATCTATTGTTTATTTGTCAGCCACTCCTGATAAGAAATTACTAGATTTGGTAAAAATGGGTAAACTTGAGTATTTGTATCTACCTAAAAGACCAACCGGAAAAGATATGATTGTTCCTAAGACGTTTTATGGAATAGAGATAGTTTTATTAGTTAAAGCTATAATTGAGATAAAAAAGTTAATTGGTGATAATAAACAGGTGCTACTATTTATTCCAACTAGAAAAGAAGGAAGAAATTTGTTTAAACTGTTTAAGATGATGTTTAATTGTTGTTATATTGATTCGACAAGTGAAGATAAAGATGAGACTCTTAGAAAATTTAAGGATAAGGAATATGACCTTTGTTTATCAACAACAGTTTTAGAAAGAGGAATAACTATTAAATCAATTAATATGATTGTGTATAAGGCAAATCATCCTGTATATGATGAAGCTAGTTTAGTTCAGATGGCTGGTAGAGTAGGAAGAAGTGTTATTGACCCATATGGTTTGTGCTTGTTTTTGGCAACTAGTAAAGATAGTAATATCGATAATTGTATAGAAAGGATAATAGATGCAAACAACTATTAGTAATAATTGTCTTTGTTGTAATAAAGAGATTAATAAAACAGGAGATCTTCTAGAACTGTTTTACAGCGATGATGTCATATGCAATGAGTGTTACAAAAGGCTTGGCTATCATAAAAAGGCAATTAAGATTGATAAGTATAGCGTTCTAGGACTATATCCATATGATGATTATTGTAGAGAGATGATGATCCAATATAAGGAGTATTATGATGAAGCATTATTTCCAATATTTGTGAATCGTTTTAAAAAGAGCTTTGAAAGTAAATATAAAGGATATATATTAGTACCTGTTCCAAGCAGTAAAGATAGCTTATTAAAAAGAGGTTTTAATCAAGTTAAAAAGATGTTTTCAACAATTGATCTAGAGATAGTAGATTTGTTTTATAAAGATGAAAATTACGACCAGAAAAATAGTGGAAATAGAAAAGATATAAGTAAGCATATTCATCTAAGAAGAGATGTAAGAGATATTAATAATAAAAAGGTACTAATAATAGATGACATTCTTACTTCTGGAGAAACTATGAAAACATGCATTAGTTTGTTAGATGGAAAGTGCAAGAAGATTGAGGGATTGGTAGTTTGTTACAACAAATCCTGGTTCAATAAAAATGACACAATTTTGCACTTGGTAAGATGAAATAAAAGGGCAAAATAATATACATAAGAAATCTGATATCTTATAATACAAATGCATAAGCAGAAAGGTTTTAGGGATTTTTATGCAGGGAAAAGTTAAAAAGTTCAACAACGAAAAGGGATTCGGCTTCATTACTGTTGAAGGAGAAAAGGATATTTTCTTCCACTATACTCAGTTAGTAATGGAAGGATTCAAGACAATTGAAGAAGGCGCTTTAGTAGAATTCGAAAAGATCGATACTGAAAAAGGCCCTCAGGCAAAGAATGTTGTTAAGTTATAATATTTAGCACATATTCATTAGTTGAAAGAGCAGCTATAAAATAGCTGTTTTCTTTTTGGGAAATTTCCAGGAATTTGTTAGTCTTTTACCTATTATTGTATTATGTTACAATATAATGGTATTAGTAGGAGGTTTTTTACTATGGCATCTTTATTCGAAAAATTGTTTAATTCAAACAAAAAGGATATTGCTCAGCTAGAAAAGAAGGTTGCACCTATTGAAGCTCTAGCAGAAGTAATGAAGAAAAAAACAGATGAAGAATTACAAGCTATGACTCCATATCTAAAAGATAAATTAGCTAATGGAGCTACTTTAGATGATATTTTACCAGAAGCATACGCTACAGTTAGAGAAGCAGCAAACAGAAAAATCCATGAATATGCATATCATGTTCAGTTAATGGGTGCTGTTGTCTTACACCAGGGTGATATCGCTGAAATGAGAACTGGTGAAGGTAAGACATTAACTTCAATCTTCCCAGTATACTTAAACGCTTTATCAGGTAAGGGCGTTCATGTAATCACAGTAAACGACTACTTAGCAGAACGTGACTCTCAATGGATGGGTCAGATTCATAAGTTCTTAGGTTTAACAGTTGGTTTAAATAGACACAATTTAAATCCTCAACAGAAGCGTGAAGCTTATAAGTGTGATATTACTTATACAACAAACAGTGAATTAGGTTTCGACTATTTAAGAGACAACATGGTTACTAGAGTTGAAGATAGAGTACTTAGAGGCTTAAATATGGCATTAGTCGACGAAGTTGACTCAATTTTAATCGATGAATCTAGAACTCCATTAATCATTTCCGGTGGTAAGAAAGATACAGCTAACTTTTATATCAAAGCTGATAAGTTTGTTAAGTCATTAACTGAAGAAGAGGATTATGTAATTGATATCCAATCTAAATCAGTTGTATTAACTGAAGAAGGTGTATCTAAGGCTGAACGCGCATTTAAAGTTCCAAACTTATATGAACCAGCTAATACAGCTATCGTTCATCATATTAATCAGGCTTTAAAGGCAAACTATACAATGAGCAACGAAGTTGAATACCTTGTTAGAGATAACCAGGTTCATATCGTCGATGAGTTTACAGGACGTATCATGGAAGGTAGAGTATTCTCTGATGGCTTACATCAAGCTCTAGAAGCTAAGGAAGGTGTAACAATCAAGCAGGAAACTACTACATTAGCTTCTATCACATATCAGAACTTCTTCAGATTATATACTAAGCTTTGTGGTATGACTGGTACTGCTAAAACAGAAGAAGAGGAATTCGTTTCAATCTATAACATGAGAGTATGCGAAATTCCAACAAATAGACCAGTAGCACGTATTGATTACGCTGATGCTGTATATGGAACTAGAAAAGCTAAGTTTGAAGCTTTAACTAGAGAAGTTATCGAAAGACATGAAGCTGGTCAGCCAGTATTAGTAGGTACTATTTCAGTAGAAGTTTCTGAATTTTTAAGTAAGATGTTTAGTCAGAGAAAGATTAAGCATGAAGTATTAAACGCTAAAAACCATAAGCGTGAAGCTGAAATTATTTCTAAAGCGGGATTAAAAGGTTCTGTTACTATCGCTACTAACATGGCAGGTCGTGGTACCGACATTAAGTTAGGCCCTGGTGTTAAGGAATTAGGTGGTTTAGCAGTTATCGGTTCTGAAAGACATGAATCAAGACGTATTGATAACCAGTTAAGAGGACGTTCTGGTAGACAGGGTGACCCAGGTTATTCTAGATTCTATGTATCATTAGAAGATGATCTAATGGTAAGATTCGGTGGTGAAAGAATCTCTGGTATGTTTAATCAATTAGGAGATACTCCAATTGAATCAAAGATGGTTACTAAAGCTATTGAAAGTGCACAAAGAAGAGTTGAAGGTAACAACTTCGACGTTAGAAAAACTTTATTAGAATACGATGATGTATTAAGACAGCAGCGTGAAACTATTTACCAGCAGCGTGATGAAGTACTAGAACATGAAGATGTACACTCAGTAGTACAGTCAATGTTTGAAAGAGTTACTGATTCTATCGTTGATAGTCATATTGATGAATCAGGAAAGCGTCCAGTAGCTGATAAGAAGGGTATTATCGATGCAGCAGCATTAGTAGGTGCTCCTAAGGATAAGTTAGAAAAGAAGATTGCTGGATTAAGTTCAATTGAAGATATTAAAAACGCTGTATTCGATGAATGCTGGAATGAATACGAAGAAAAAATTAACGATTACAGAGCTGAAATTATCAAGCTTGAAAAAGTAATGGTATTAAGGATTATCGATGCTAAGTGGATTGATCATATCGACTTAATGAGCAAATTAAGAGATGGTATTTATTTACGCTCATATGGACAGGATAATCCATTAAAGGCATACACAGCAGAAGGTTATGAAATGTTTGAAACTATGATGGACAACATTTCAAGAGATGTAGTGGCATTTTGTATGAATTGCCGTATCCAGGTTACTAGAGGTGTCTAATCGTGGAACTATTTGAGATAAAGCAATCTTTGAATATCTATTTAGAAAAGCTTAATAAGCTTAGGGAGTCTCTTTGACAAGGATAGTAAACAAAGAAGAATTGACGCAATTAACGAAATGATGTTAGCAGCTGATTTCTGGAATGATAGAAAGAAAGCTCAATCATTAATAAATGAAGCCAATTCATTAAAAGATTTAATTAGCAGCAGTGATCAATTATTTGATAAGCTAACTGAAGTCGATGAAACAGTTGCTATGTTAAAGGAAGAGTTTGATCCTGATATGGCGATGTTAATGGAAGAAGAGTTTGTTGAAGCCATCAAACAATACCAAGAGTTTGAAGTGAAGATTTTACTTTCTCATCCATACGACCAAAACAACGCGATTATCGAATTACATCCAGGTGCTGGTGGAACTGAGAGCCAGGATTGGGCACTAATGTTATATAGGATGTATCAGAGATATTGCGCTACTAAAGGTTATAAGACAACTTTGTTGGATATGCTAGATGGTGAAGAAGCAGGAATTAAATCTTGTAGTGTACTTGTTGAAGGGCCTTTAGCTTATGGCTACTTAAAAGGTGAAAAGGGAGTACATAGATTAGTAAGAATTTCACCATTTGACTCAGGTGGAAGAAGACATACTTCTTTCGCATCGGTCGATGTTATGCCTGAATTCAATGATGATATTCAAATTGAAATTAGAACAGAAGATATTGAAGTTGAAACACATAGAGCTTCTGGTGCTGGTGGACAGCATATCAATAAAACAGATTCAGCAGTAAGAATTATTCATAAACCTACTGGTATAGTTACCACATGCCAATCAGAAAGATCGCAAATTCAAAATAAGGAAAGAGCGATGAATATGTTGAAAAGTAAACTTTACCAGAAATATATTGAAGAGCAGGAAGCAAAGCTTGCATCAATTAAAGGTGAACAGAAAGCTATTGAATGGGGTAGCCAAATTCGAAGCTACGTCTTCTGTCCATATACTTTGGTCAAAGATCATCGTACTGGATATGAAGAAAATAATGTTGATAAGGTAATGGATGGAGAAATCGGCGAATTTATCTACTCATACCTAAAAAGTCAAGTTCAATAACAGTTTTAAAATAATTACAGAAAATGTATAATTATCGTGTAGAGGATAAAAGTTATGAGCGAATATGTAAATAATGAAGATTTAGAAGAATTAGTAAATTCTATTAACCAAATAGATGAAACTCCAGAAGTAGAAGTATCTCTATTTCAGAACATGCAGGTAGAAAGTCCTTTTACTAAATCAGAAGAAAAAAACTATGGTTATTCAAATAAGGTAGAAACACCTAGTGAAGAATATACAGTAATTGGTTCTAGTACAACAATTGATTCTAATATCACTTGTGGTGGAAATATTAAGGTAAAGGGCCAGGTTAGAGGTACAGTAAGAGTTAGCGGTAGCGCTGTAATCTTTGGCGTAGTTGAAGGTACAATCGAAGCTAACGATGTTACTTTAATGCCAGGAGCAAGAGTTAATGGTAATATTAGCTGCAAGACAGATTTAAACGCTGAAGCTAGCAGTACTGTAACAGGTAATGTATTGGCTAAGAATGCATATGTATCAAGTAGCATTACTGGTAATGTTGAAACTAGCGTAGATTTAAAACTTGCTAGTACAGCTACAGTAATTGGTGATATCGTTGCAGGTAATATGTCAGTAGCTTCAGGTGCTGTAATTAACGGTAACGTAGCTATTAGAAGAAAGTAAGTCAAGAGGTAACAAATATGAGTGAAAATACTTTCCAGAATTTAGGATTTGAAACTCCATTTGGAGCAAACAAAGTAGAAGATGATGAATTAACAGTAATCGGTTCTTCAACAGTTATTGAAGGAAACAACAGCACAATCATTTGTGGTGGTAATATGAGCGTTTTAGGACGTATCAATGGTAACGTATCAGTTGGAGGCTCATTAGTTGTTACTGGTGATGTAGAAGGTAATATTGACGCTACAGAAGTAACAGTTGATAATGGCAGCAGTATCGTTGGCGATATCAATTGTAAGACAACTTTAAGAGTTAATGAAGGCAGTAATGTTGTTGGTGATGTTAAAGCAAAGAGTGCTTTAGTTTCTAGCAATGTTAAGGGTAATATTGAATCAACTTCTGATTTAAAGATTACTTCAACTGGTGTTGTTAACGGTAATATTACAACTGGATCTATCTCAGTAGAATCTGGTGCTGTAATTAACGGTAACTTATCAATTAAGTAAAAAAGTATTATTTATTTAGAAACAACAATGAATAGTAAGCGTTAGATATCACAGATACCTAGCGCTTTTATTGTGATATACCTTTAATGGGTAAATAATGATTTGAAAGTTGTGCAATTGTTTATGAAGACTAAAATATCCAATCGAAATAAATAAATCATATTCGTGATTAAGATCTTGTGTTTAGCAGTGTTAGTGCTGACTATTTTTGGATGTAGCATGTGTAACTAGTAACATAGAGATTATTGAAGTGTACAATTTAGATGGTAATATAGTTAGTAGAATTACTACTACTAACGAAATTGAAACAGTACGATATGAGTATTCATATAATTAACTCTTGTATTAGTTTAACGATTGAATGTGAATGTTTTCTGAACTTTTAAGAGCTTATATGATAATATGGTGAACTTGATTGATTTGTTTTACAGCCGATGATTAAATATACCTAGACAATTGTGCTTAATTGTTTAGGGTTGAAGAAATTCATCTCAAAAGAAAAGCAGACTAGAAATTCTAGCCTGCTATTTTTTTACTTTGATTCTTTCTTTACTTCTAATAACTTGTCTTTTAATTCGTTTTCTAACTTACGTAATTCAACTTCAGCAGCTGTACGCTTTTCTCTTCCTTCAGTCTGAATCTTTAATACTTCATCTAAAGTTTCGATTAATGACTTGTTAGTGTACTGTAAAGTTTCGATTTCAACGATGCTTCTTTCGCTAGCTTCAGCAGTTGCGATTGTACCCTGCTTTAATGCTTCTGCGTTCTTCTTTAATAAATCATTAGTCATCTTATCAACAGCAGCTTCTGCATCGATAGCGTCCTGAGAATGAGATAAGCCTAATGCGATTACCATCTGGCTCTTCCATAATGGAATTGTATTAACTAATGTTGACTGGATCTTTTCAGCCATTAATGTATCGTTGTTCTGAATTAATCTGATCTGAGGAGACATCTGAATTGAAATCATTCTAGTCATCTCTAAATCATGAAGCTTCTTTTCAAAACGATTAATTAACTGTGAATAGTCATTAGCTTTCTGTGAATCTTCTACTGTACCAGAAATTCTAGCCTGTTCAACTAACTTAGGTAATTCTACTTCCTGAGCCTGCTTTAACTTCTTCTGACCAGCAGCGATATACATTGTTAATTCTTTCTTGTTTAATTCGTTCTTTTCGTATAACTGGTCTAATAAAGCGATGTCCTTTAATAAAGTAATCTGATGATCTTCTAACATCTTAGAAATCTTTTCAACGTTTACTTCAACCTTGTCATACTTAGCTTTTAAAGTAGTAATTTTATTAGTAGACTTCTTGAAAATTCCAAGTAATCCCTTGTTCTCTTCAGTAGCGTCAAAACCCTTTAATTCAGTTACTAATGATGAAATCATATCACCAACTGAACCTAAATCCTTAGTCTTAACGTTGTTTAATGTTGTAGTAGAGAAGTCTGCTACCTTCTTTTGAGAATTAGAAGCATAGCTCATGATAACGTCTGTATCAGTAATATCGATCTTTTCTGAGAATTCATCGATCATCTTCTTTTCTTCTTCTGTTAATGTAGATAAATCTAACTGTGCAGGAACAACTGCTTCAGGCTTAATTTCTTCAACTACTTCTGCAGCTGGCTGTTCATCCACCTTAGATTCTAATGTTAAAACAATCTTTTCTTCATCCATGGTTATTATCCTCCATATTTTATTTCTTCTAGTTAATTATAACATAATCATAATAATTGATAATAGAAAATAATCACAAGTGTAATTGGCTTAGGATAGTAAAAAAAGTGGAATTGATTTTTCAATTCCACTTAGGCTTATTTTTCGATAATTGTTGAGAAATCTTCTAATGTTAATACATCGATTTCAGAAGATTCATCATTAATAATTCTCTTAGCTTGCTTTCTGATAGCTTCTTCGATTGTGTTTCTTGATAATCTACCATTACCACTTCTTACAGAGTCGTTTTCCTGTACTTTTGTGAAGTAATCGATTAATGGCTTTTCGCATTCTTCAGCAACCTTATAACCAGCGCTCTTAGCGTTGATTAAGGCAATCTTGTATAATTCTTCACCAGTGTAATCTGGGAATTCAATCAAGTTAGGGAATCTAGATTTTAAACCTGAGTTAGATTCTAAGAACTCAGCCATTTCCCTAGAATAACCAGCTAAGATAACGATTAAGTCATCACGATTGTCTTCCATGGCTTTAACTAATGTATCGATACATTCTAAACCAAATGAGTCGTTTGAACCACGATATAATGAGTATGCTTCATCGATGAATAAGATACCACCCATTGCTGATTTGATTACCTGCATTGTTAATGGAGCAGTATGACCAACATACTTGCCAACTAAATCGCTTCTGCTTACTTCAATCAACTGACCATTGCTTAAGACACCGATAGCTTTTAGATACTTAGCTAGTAGTCTAGCGATTGTTGTTTTACCAGTACCTGGATTACCAGTGAAGATCATATGCTTACTTACTTCAGTTGTAGATAAGCCTTTTAATTGTCTTAACTTTTGAGCTTCATAGAACTGCTGTAATGATAAGATATATTCCTTGATTTCTGTTAAGCCAACGATGTTATCTAATTCTTTCTGAACTTCTTCCTTAGCGTTATCAACAGCCTTAGGTAGATAATCTGACATTAATATATCATTGATATATAAGTTTTTATCCTTATAAGATAATTCTACCTTTAAACTATCTGTAATAGAGTTTGATAACTTGTATTCAGAGATTGCACTATATACTTCATCAAACATGTTGTTTAAGAAAGCGACATTTTCCTGTCTATAGTTATCTCTAATGTAATCTAATACTGATAAGTCAGCAGTGAATGTTACATCTAATAATGTTAAGGTTTTTGTCATAAACTCAGTCTGCTTGTTAGGGAAGATTGCGATGATATCATCTTCATCGAATTCTTCAGTTTTTAATGAGTCTGAGATATTGTTGATGAACTTTGAACCTACAACGTTTAATAGTTTGCTAGTCTTTAAGCTAGTGATATAGATAATATACTTACCTTTGAAGCTGATTTCCTTAATAGAGTTACTTACTAGTGAATTGTTAGCTTCTACTAGCTGTTTATTGTTTAAGACATAACGCTTATTTAATGATAGCTTGCCTTCTAATAAGATTTCTTCAACGTA
The DNA here is from genome assembly GCA_045599505.1 of Erysipelotrichaceae bacterium. Lineage (GTDB taxonomy): Bacteria > Bacillota_I > Bacilli_A > Erysipelotrichales > Erysipelotrichaceae > UBA1783. The sequence continues at coordinate 11,663 of JAZRWC010000026.1, forward strand.
GTTTAAATAGCTAGGACTAACAGAGTCGATATTGTCAAATACGATTACCTGACTGTTAGTAGCAGCTCCATACATATCAATAACGAAATTGTTTTCATCTTCCTTACTAGAGTAATGAGATAAATCAATTGTTGTGATTGTTGGGTTTGTTAATAACTGCTGTTCAATCATTGAAGAGACAATTTCCTTTACAGAAGTACGTCTTCCAGTAAATGGCTTACCTGTAATTAAGATAGTGCCATTTAGTCCAGAAGGTTGCTGCCCCATAACTAAAGGTCTCTTGAAAGCTTTTACTAAGCTTCTATTGTAGTCTTCTTGTCCACATACAATCTTATCTAATCTTTCTAAGATTAAATCAAACTTATCATTTAATGATTTCTGATCAACAGCTACATTCAATTCACTGCTTGTTTCGATAGGGAAATCAGTCCCAAAGTCCTTCTTTAATGATTGTTGTAATGAATCAAGTGAGAAATCAGAGTTGTATATCTGATCATATAATGAATCAGTCTGCTGTTTGATTTTTTCACTATTAGCTTTTAAAGCTTCTAACTCATCACTTAATGGTTCATTAGTAAATGGATTAGTCTTTAAAATCTGAATATCCTCTTCAGTTAATGTTCTTTTTGGAGCGCCTTTACCTAGAATCTTATTGTAAAGTTCTTCTCTTTCTTTATTTCTATCTGTTGCCATAATTAGTTACCTACCTTGTTAGCTAATTCCTGTAATCTAGCTAGACGAGAAGCGTTAAGAGTTTTCTTTACCATTAATAATGCATCATAGTAACCCTTTAAGAAATCATCTACTTCAGTATTCTTTACTTTCTGTTTGTAAACTTTCATCTCTTCAATAATCTGGTTATCTAACTGCTTTAAAGAGTTTGTTCCATGAATTTCATTTAAATACTGATCAATGCATTGCTGGTAGCCAGCTCTCTTTTCGCTTGGATAGTTGTTGTATACGATGTTTTCTAAGCATGTAACAACTTGAGAATATCTGCTTGTATAGTTGCTAGCCTCAATAGTTCTGTTTACATGAGGAACAGCGTTTTTGTAAGTTGTTTTAACGTTTACTGTGCTACCACTTCTAGTAGCTTTCTTAACAGACATAACAGTATCATCAACAACTTTTTCAAATTCATTGATTGACTGATCAACGAAGTTTCCATCATTTAAGTCGGCTAACATTTCA
>JAZRWC010000027.1:0-28892 GCA_045599505.1 Erysipelotrichaceae bacterium
TTTGATTTTATACATACAACTAGGCGATACCGATAATCGAATATATTATTTGACTTATTTCGGCTGAGCCCCGACGACCCATGACTGGGTCTAGGATTGGGTTGACCATATGAAAAGGACTACGATTGTCATCGTAATCCTTCATTTTATTTATTATTTGAGTTCAATACTGAATGTCTAAAGCAGACACACAGTTCGTTACAAGGCAGACACACTAGTTGGTGCCACCATTCTCTGTGGCCACACTAGATGGTACAAACCCTAAAAACCCAGATCATTCCACTTTTAATTTAACAGTTTTTGACTCTTTGCTCTTAATGGTTTCCATCATTTTCCACCATTAATTTCACAGAGCCCTTTTAATGTGTAATACTTTGTATAAATTAGTTAAAATGCTTCCAGAAAGCGTTGAATTCCTTTTTTGTTATATCACCATGAGTGCAATAGATAGTATATAGCTCCTTTTGCCAGGTGTAGATAACCTTTGTTGGATGGAAGTTATTATTAATGTAGAATTGTTGTCTTCTTATTCTTTGGTCGTTATTATCTACATCATCTCTAATTTCTTCTAAATCAGCAATAACTCTATAGTTAGTGAATGTATGTAAATAGTCTAATACTTTTTTACCATATCCTTGATTTTGATATTCTGGAGTTATTGCCAAATATAAGATGTTTTTAATATCTTTATAGTCCAGCGTTAATAGTATTCCAATAAACTTATCTTTATCTATAAAACAATTAAAAGTAAATGCTTCACCCATCTTATAAAAGCCATCTATAGTTCTTCTTTCATTTTCAGGAAATGATGATTCATATAAACTAATAGCTTTAGAGTAGTAGATATCGCTTGAATCTTTTAAAGTATGAACTAACATCTTACTTGCCTAAATATCTTCTTCTATAATCCTTAACAATTGAGTAAACACAAATTACTACTAATACACCAACAATACAGATTGCACAGTTTCTAAAGAATACTTCTGGAAGAATATTGATAATCTGATCATATCTTGGGTCAAATAACCAGTTTGTCTTACCAGGGAAGAAGATGTAATGGAAAATATAGAAAGTTGTTGTAAAGTCATTTAAAGAGAATAGTACAACACAAATAAAGAATGTTAATAAAATCTTTGAAGCGATTGCCCATTCTGATTGATTAAAGAACTTATAACAAGATACTTTTGACTTAATAAATTGATATCCTACTAAAACAGTTGTTGATAAAGCTAAACAGATAAAATCAAGTTTAAATAATATAGCTACATCGACAAAGTGTGCTTCTCCTTCTGGCGTAAATGATAAGACACCTGTAGAGAATGTACTTCTTAACCCAAAGCAGAAATCCATCATTTCATCATAAGCAACCTTAATCTGATCATATGATAAGCCAGTAGCTCTTTCTAAACCTAAAGGTTTAATGTGCAAATAGTAGAATGGTCTAATCACAATTGGAACTGCTACTGATAAAGTTAAAATAAATACGATTATACAAACAATCATGAATAGTGATAATAGTTTACTTTTCTTCATAATAATTACCTTCTTTGTTATATATTATAGAGCAAAATCATAAAAAAAGTCTTTGGATTAACCAAAGACTAACTTACTATCTTCTTCTGTGGCTTGTATTTGAAGCTATAGATAATAATCTTAGTAATTGAAGTATTGAAGATAATAGAGCTACAAAGTATGTAAATGCTGCGGCTGTTAATACTTTTCTACCACTAGGTAATTTACTAGAATCCAGAATACCTAAATCCTTTACTTCAACTAAAGCTCTTCTAGAAGCATCAATCTCAACTGGTAATGTTACTAAATGGAACAATACGATTCCAGAGAATAATAGAGCGCCAAATTTTACAAACTGGCTGTTTTCCATAATCATACCAATTGTTATAGCGATGTATGATAAATAGCTTGTGAAGTTTGCGATTGGAACAAGAGTCTTTCGTAGGTTTACTGGTTTATATCCTACTGCATGTTGTATTGCATGGCCACATTCATGAGCTGCTACCGAAATTGAAGAAATAGAACTTGAGTGGGCAACTGATTGCGATAAGTTTAGTGTTTTATTAGTTGGATTATAGTTATCAGATAACTCTCCAGCAATAACTTGAATTCTTACATCAGTTATTCCATTAGCTTTTAGAATTCTAATAGCAGCATCAGATCCAGTTAATCCAGAATAACTTCTAGTATTTAAATGTTTATTAAATGTTGATTTAACGTAGATGTTAGCAACTAAAGAGATCACCAACATTACTAATGTCATATAGTAATACCACATATTTTGATACCTCCTACAGATGTCATTTTATCATATTTGAAAAAATTTACATAATTTCTAAATTTTTTGTACTTATTAATTATGTTGTGCTATTATTATACAGGTAAAAATATATAAGAGAGAGGTAAAAAATGGCTAAACAGATTTTTAGTACAGAATTCAACGGTAGAACATTAACTGTTGAAGCAGGGGAATTAGCCAAACAAGCAGATGGTGCTGTATTAGTTAGATATGGAGATACAGTTATCCTATCTACTGCATGCGCATCAAATGTCGCAAAAGATACAGATTTCTTCCCATTAACAGTTAGTTTCGAAGAAAAGTTGTATTCTATTGGAAAGATTCCTGGAGGATTTTTAAGAAGAGAAGGAAGACCTAGCGAACACGCTACTTTAACAGCTCGTTTAATTGACAGACCTATCAGACCACTATTTGCTGAAGGTTTCAGAAACGAAGTACAGGTAGTTAATACAGCTATGTCTGTTGATTATGATTATTCACCTGAAATGACAGCAATGTTAGGTGCTTCATTAGCTTTATCTATTTCAGATATTCCATTTGAAGGCCCAATTGCTGGTGTTGTTGTAGGTTATGTAGATGGCAAGTTCGTTTGTAACCCAACTGTAGAAGAAAACGAAAGATCTATTTTAAATCTTTCAATCGCTGGTAAGAAGGATGCAATCATGATGGTTGAATCTGGATCTAAGGAAATCAGCGAAGACTTAATGTTAGAAGCTTTAGCATTTGGACAGGAAAACATTAAAGTTTTATGCGAATGGGAAGAAGAAATCATTAAGGCAGTTGGTAAGCCAAAGAGAGAAGTTGTTTTATATGAAGTTCCAGCTGAATTAAAGGATGAAATTTATGGTTACGTATTTGATAGATTAAAGGCTGCTGTTTCTATCTTCGATAAGTTAGAAAGACAGAACACAATCGATGATTTAACAAACGAAACTAAGGAATATTTCGCAGCTAAGGAATACGAAAGCGAATCAGCTAAGAACAAGACAGTTAAGATGGTTGGCGAAGTTTGCGAACAGATCGTAGCTAACGAAGTAAGAAGATTAATCGTTGAAGATAAGGTTAGACCTGATGGTAGAGCAGTTGACGAAATTCGTCCATTAGATGCTCAGATCGACTTATTACCAAGAGTTCATGGTTCTGGTTTATTCACTAGAGGTCAGACTCAGGTTATGTCAATCACTACTTTAGGTGCTTTAGGCGATAATCAGATTATCGATGACTTAACAGAAGTTGAAGAAAAGAGATTCATGCATCACTACAACTTCCCACCTTATTCAGTAGGTGAAGTTGGTAGAATGGGTACACCAGGTAGAAGAGAAATCGGACATGGTGCATTAGGTGAAAGAGCATTAAAGCAGGTATTACCTTCAGAAGAAGAATTCCCATACGCAATTAGAACTGTTGCTGAAGTATTAGAATCAAATGGTTCTTCTTCACAGGCTTCTATTTGTGCAGGTACATTATCATTAATGGCAGCAGGTGTTCCAATTAAGGCTCCAGTAGCAGGTATCGCTATGGGCTTAATTGAACAGGAAGGTGCTTATACAATTTTAACTGATATCCAGGGTATGGAAGACCACTTTGGTGATATGGACTTCAAGGTTGCTGGTACTAGAGAAGGTATCACAGCTTTACAGATGGATATTAAGGTTCAGGGCTTAAGCAAGGAAGTATTAGCTGAAGCTATGGCTCAGGCTAAGAAGGCTAGATTCCAGATCTTAGATGTTATGGAAACAGCTATTTCTACTCCTAGAGAATACGTTTCTAAGTGGGCTCCTAAGATTGCTAAGTTACAGATCCCAGTTGATAAGATTAGAGATGTTATCGGTACTGGTGGTAAGACAATCAACCAGATTATCGAAGCTAGCAATGGCACTAAGGTTGATATCTCTGATGAAGGTAGAGTATTAATTTACCATAACGATCAAGAATCAATTGATATCGCTAAGAAGATGATTGAAGATTTAACAAGAGTTGCTGAAGTTGGTGAAGTTTACGTTGGTTCAGTAAATAGAATCGAAAACTATGGTATCTTCGTTGAATTATTCCCTGGCACTGATGCATTAGTACATGTTTCAGACTTAAGATGGGAAAGAGTTGAAAAGCCTAGTGATTTATATAAGTTAAATGACAAGGTTGAAGTTAAGGTTAAGGAAGTTGATGAAAAGGGTAAGGTTAGCGCATCAGTTAAGTTATTACTTGAAAAGCCAGCTGACTACAAAGAACCAATTAGAGATTATTCAAATAATAAGATCTTCACTGGTAAAAGAGACAATAAGAAGAAGTCTTTCGAAAAGAAAGAAAATAAGCAGTAATCTTAAATAACAATTAACGCTATATTTAAAACCTGATGGTTGAAGTATAGCGTTTTTTAATTAGAAAGAAGGAAAATAAATGAATAGAATGTTTTCAAACAAGAAGATACTTCAATTGTTTATACCTTTAGTAATTGAACAATTCCTAGTATATATTGTCGGTATGTTAGATACAGTAATGGTATCTAATGTTGGAGAAGCAGCAGTAAGTGGTGTTTCAATCGTTAATGAAGTAAATAACTTAATGATTATGTTACTTAGTGCTTTAGCTGGTGGTGGTGCAGTATGCGTATCACAGTACCTGGGAAATGGAGACGATGATCAATCAAGAAGTGCAGCAGGTCAGTTATTAATGATTTCTGCTGTATTCTCAACAATTTTATGTGTTGTTTCAATCACATTCCACGTTCAGATTTTAAATCTTCTTTATAGCAAGGTTGAACCAGCTGTAATGCAGGCTGCTAGAACATATTTTTGGATTACTGCCTTATCATTCCCATTTTTAGGAATCTATAACAGTTGTGCTGCTTTATATAGAAGTATGAATAAAACAAAAGTAACAATGTATGTTTCTTTACTAGTAAACTTAGTAAATCTAGTAGGTAACTATATTGGTATTATGGTTTTACATTTAGGTGTTGTTGGTGTTGCTTTACCAACATTAGTATCAAGATTAGTTGGTGCTGTAGTAATGTATGTTTTAGCTAACAATAAGCAGAATACATTATATGTTTCTTTAGATAGCATCATGAAATACAGACCTGAAATCATCTCTAAGATTTTAAAGATTGCAGTACCTAACAGCGTAGAGAATGGCTTATTCCAGTTAGGAAAGATTATCGTAGCTACTATCGTTGCTACTTATGGTACAACTCAGATTACAGCTAATGGTGTTACAGGTTCTATCTCAACAATGTGTTATACAACTGAAAGTGCAATGCAGTTAGCGGCAGTCACTGTAATTGGTACTTGTGTTGGTGCTAATGATTATGAGCAGGCTGAATACTACTTCAAGAAGCTAGTACTTTGGGCTTGGGGATTTGCGTTTATCAATAACATCATTATCTTCTTAGCTAAAGGACCAATCTTATCACTATATGTATTAACTGATGAGACAAGAAATATCGCCTTTACAATATTAACGATGGAAACAGTAGCTGTCATGGCATTACATGCTCCAGCGTTTGTTCTACCATGTTGTATCAGAGCTTCAGGTGATGCTAAGTACACAATGGTTGTAGGTGTTATCTCAATGTTTATGGCTAGATGTTGTGGTGCATATTTATTTGGTACAGTATTAGGTTTAGGAGTTATTGGTACACGTATGGCTATGTATCTTGACTGGTTTGTGAGAATTATCTTCTTTACTATCAGATACAAGAGCAAGAAGTGGATGAACTATCGTTTAATCTAAAAAATAAATGCTTAGGAAAATGAATCCTAAGCATTTTTTGTTATCTAATTGAGCAATTACTTTTGAAAGTACTTTTGTTAGTATTGAACAAATCATAAAACATACGATTGCTTCAACTACACCTTGAATACCAACAAATCCTATAACGAAAGATAAAGGATTGGTCGCGTTTAACATATTAACGAATCCTTGAATAAATTCGCTATTGTAGAAGAAGATTACAAGTGCACTCATAAAGAATAAAGTGTTTAATACTGGAGTAGCTAATGAAGCAACATAGAATGAGTATTTGTTTAATGAATCATTCTTTTTCATAAAGTTAAAGATAACACCAGTTAAATAACCTTCTAAAACTCTAGTAACTACGCAAGTAATAAATGTCTTTATTACGCTGATTGATAATAGGGTAGCTCCAAATACTGAAGAACCAAAGCATTGGAAGAAGCTTGTTAATCCAAAAATCAATCCTAGTAGTGCTCCTGCTTCTTTTGATATGATAATAGCTCCAATACATACTGGAACTGATAAGAAAGATATTTCTAATCCAGCTAAATGGACATAGCCTAAAGGTGTATAGGCCATGATGACTTCAAGGGCAATTATCAAAGCCAATTGTGTCAATTTGTTTAAATTGTTTCTGTTTTTCATTTTGTTTTTCCTTTTTTAAACTGTGATTTATTTTATTATATTAGGATAAAATATTCAAACATTTATATTTCAATATTTTGTAAATATTTCTAACTATGTTAAAATGGTATTGGTGATTTTATGAGAATGCGTAAGAAGACTTGGGCTCCTGAAATGATTAAATCAAGAACAGATTGTGTTATTGAAAATCCTAGTGAGCTTCAAGGAAAATGGAATGAATTATATAACGGAAAAGTTGTTGTTGAAATAGGTGCTGGTAAGGGTGATTATTGGATTAATATGGCCCATAAGTATCCAGATGAACTATGGATCGCTGTAGAAAAGGATGTTAGCTGTGCTGGTATCGCTTTAAAAAAGAGCTTAGAAAACACTGCTGAAAACATGAAATTCATCGTTAACGATGCAGATGAAATTGAAACTTGGTTTGCTGAAAACGAAGTTGACAGAATTCATTTAAACTTTTCAGATCCTTGGCCAAAAAAGGGACATACTAAACGTAGATTAACATATGCTTCTTTCTTAGATAGCTATAAAAAAATTCTAAAAGAAGATGGATGTATTGTAATGAAAACAGATAACGCTAAGCTATTTGAGTTTTCATTAGTATCATTTGCTCATAATGGATTTATGCTAGAAGAAGTAAGCGTTGATTATCGTAGAGATGTTCATGATGAAGATGCTATTACTGAATACGAACATAATTTCATGGAATTAGGACAGCCTATTTATAGAGCAATCTTTAAACCTATAAGTAAAAAGGAAACAAATGACTAAAAAACTAATTAAACTATTATTTGTATTCTGTATTGTATTATCTTTGGCTGGTTGTAGTACTAGTGAAGAATCAATGCAGGATAAATTAACTTCCATTATAAACAAGGCAATTAATCAGAAATTACCTAGTGCTAAAGACAACAATTGTACTAAAGACTATTATAACTATTACTTGCCAACAGAAATCGGTAGATTAAGCTCTGATGAGCTTAGCAATACCTTTGTGATACAAGGAAACACATCTACTTTATCATTAGATGTTGCCTCTATTGTAGCAGATGCCGTATTAGCTAATACCGATGATACTAAGGTAAGAAATATTGGTTCATTTGCTGATCCAGTATATAGTAGAGAAGGAAGATTTACTAGCAGCAACCAGATAGTAAAACCATATTCAATTTCTATCGCTAAGTTAGATGAAGATGGATACTTCGCAATGATTCAGACTAATGAATTTATCTTCATTTCAACAATTACTGATGGTAGTATTTATGATACTATCTATGAAATGATGATTTTATTAAGAACAGTTGATGTTGCTACGAAAGATGTAATTCTAGACTTCGCTAGTGAAAACATTATTTCATATCAAACTTACATTATTAGCTTATTCAATGATGTACAGCCAGAAAGTGGTCAGGTTATTGACTATGTTAATAAGTGGGATGAAGATAAGACTTTTATCAGAATTGATAACAGTGAGAAATATCAAGAAGACAAGGAAACTTGGGAGGAATATTATGACTAAAAGTAAGAATGGGATAATTGATGCAATGAGAAGATTCTTTCTTGAAACTGACGAGGATGATGTAGATACTCCTGAAAATGAAACTAAAGAAGTAAAAGCTGAAGTAAAACCAGAAGTTAAACCAGTAGCTAAACAGCCTACAGTAGCTGAACCAGTTAAAAAGGAACCAGTTAAGGTTGAGAAGCCAGCAACAAACGAACCTTTAAATGAAGAAAAGCCAGTAGTAAGTAAACCAGTTAGTGAAGAAAAGAAGGTTGAAAAAGTGGCTGAAGTTAAGAAGGAAGATTCTAACTTTATTAATATAGACGCTAAGATTGAAGAAGATAGAAAAGAACAGATTAAGAAGGCTAGAGAAGCATATCGCCCTCAAAATGTTATATCTCCAATTTTCGGCTCAAAGAATAATGATTATTCATTAGGAAACAATCAATTAGAAATCGATACTGAAACTGTAAGTGAATCAGTTATCGGTACTGTTTTCTCACCAATCAATGGTAGAGGAATCGTAAGAAAAGAAACAGTGAAAGATGTAGTTGATGAAAAAGTAGCTAATATGACTACTAGTGACTTCATTATTAGAAATGATGAAACTACAGAAACTACAACTTCAACAGTTAAACATATCGCTGCTCCTAAATTAAATAAGACTGTTAAGTCAGAAGAATCAAAAGCAGAAGATAAGAGTGAAAAGTTCGAAAATCTTTCTTTATTTGATTAGTTATCGTTAACATGTCTGGTTTACCTGTTTTATGGGTAAACCTTTAGTTTTTATTAATAATGAGGTGAATTTATGGGTATTGTTGTATTTGGTGCGGTTTTCGTTGATATTAAGGGCTATCCTATTTCTACATATATTCCAGGTGGAAGAAATGTAGGTAGAGTAGAAACTGTTCATGGTGGTGTAAGTAGAAACGTTGCGGAAGATATTGCCAATGTTGAATTACGTCCTACTTTTGTTTCTGTAGTTGATGATACTGCTTTGGGCGATGAAATTATTAAACAGTTAAATCGTCATAAAGTTAACACAAACTACATTAGAAGAATTCCTGATGGAATTGGTACTTGGTTAGCTATTTTTGGCAATGATGGAGATGTTATCGCATCTATCTCTAAAAGACCTGATCTAACAGTTATCTTAGATACTTTAGATAAGTATGGAGAAGAGATTATCTCTAATTGTGATAGCGTTGTTGTCGAAATTGATATTGACCCTAGAATTATCAAGCATGTTTTACGTTATGCCCATAAATATGGAAAGACAGTATATGCAGTAGTCAGCAATATGTCATTAGCTATGGAAAGAAGAGACCTGTTACAGGAAACTGGTTGTCTAGTTTGCAATCAACAAGAAGCAGGTCAGTTCTTCTCAGAAAACTTCGATGATTGTACTCCAGAAGAGTTAGCAGATATTCTTCATAAAAAGATTTATGCTGCTAAGATTGATAAGATGGTAATTACTATGGGGGACCAAGGTGCTGTATATGCTGATATCGAAGGTGATTATGGTATTGTTAATCCAGTTAAGGTTGATGTTATTGATACTACTGGTGCAGGTGATGCATTCTTCTCAGGTGTAGCAATTGGATTAACTTATGGTAAGACATTAAAGGAATCTTGTGAAATCGGTACACGTTTAGCAAGTAGTGTAATTGGTTCTACTGGTAGTGTTTGTCCAAGATTTATGCCAAGTGAATTTGGTATTGAAATTTAATTAGTATAAGGCAGACTAATAATCTGCCTTATTTTGAAAGAGGTTGTATATGAAAGCTGTTATTTGTTTAGATGATAAATTTGGATATAGCTATAATCATAGAAGACAATCTAAAGATTCTATTATGAGAAGACATTTATTCTCTAAGACACTATTAGAAGGTTTAGTTGTTAATAGCTATACTTTAAAATCATTTGTTTCTGATGGATTATTAGAAGCTTGTTATATCAATGAAGAGAATTTCTTAAATTCTACTGTTAAAGGTTATCATTTTATTGAGAATGTTGATTGTTCAAAAGTGCTAGATTGTATTGATGAACTAATTGTTTATAAGTGGAATAGACTATATGTTAGCGATTTATCAATTGATCCTGCATATTTAGAAAACTTTGATTTATGTGAGAAGGAATGCTTTGAAGGTAGCTCACATGACAATATTGAATATTGTCGTTATGTAAGAAAGGAAGGTTAACTATGATTAATAAAAAGTTTATTGTCTTATTAGTTGTATTATCTTTACTTTTTGCAGGTTGTAATAAAAAGCCTGCTATCTTACCTGGTGAGGATCCTTCAACTAATCCTAATGGTACAAATGTTGTCGTTGATCCAACAGAAGATCCTACACCAACTGAACCAGATGTTAATCCTGTTTCTCCTGGTAATAATACAGGTACAGTGGTTGACCCTAATACTAGTCAAGGTGGGGATAGTTCACCAACAGAACATCCAAAGGCACCTGAATTAACATGGTTAAATGAATTTCAAATTCCAGAATATGCTGGAAAACCATATGTAACAATCAATGATAATATTCCATTCTTTGATTTAGATACTTTAGTACCTGAGTCTTATGAAGTATATTATGATTTAGATGAATTAGGAAGATGCACATTAGCAGATGCTGTAGTTGGTAGAGATTTAATGCCAACAACAAAACGTGGTGATATTGGTAGCGTTAAGCCTACTGGCTGGCATAGCGATAAGTATTCTTTTGTTGATGGGGAATCTTTATATAACAGATGTCATTTAATTGCTCATTATTTAACTGCTGAAAACGCTAATCCATATAACTTAGTAACTGGTACTAGATATATGAATGATGATGGAATGAACGCAGTAGAAAATATGGTAGGTGACTTCATTAAAGATACAAATTACCATGTAAGATATAGAGTAACAGTTGTTTGGACTGATGATAATCTAATTTGTGATGGTTTACTAGTAGAAGCTTATTCTATCGAGGATGAAGGAGAAGGCGTTTGTCTATGCTTCTATACATACAATGTTCAGCCAGGTGTAGTTATCGATTATAAGACTGGTGATAACTATGCTATGGAAGGTTGGGATCCTAAGAAGGATGCTCCAGAAAAAACACCTGAATATGAAAAGTATTTAACAGAAGAAGATATCGTTGGCACTTATATCTGTAATACTAAGAAGAACAAGTTCCATTTACCTGAATGTGAAGGCGCTACAGGCATGTCTGAGAAGAATAAGATGGAATATACTGGAAGCAGAAATGAATTAGTAAAACAAGGCTATGTACCTTGTAGTGAGTGTAATCCATAAAATGAAGTATGTTGAATTAGAAGATAGAGTTGTATGTGATGATAGTGGTTATCAATGTGGCGAAGTAACCTGGATAATTACAGGTGAAAATACAATCTGTATTGATCATACAATGGTTGATGTATCTTATGAGGGAAGGGGAATAGGTTACAAACTTGTAAAGATGGCCTATGACTTAAATAAGGCTAAGGGATACAACGTTACTGCTACTTGTTTGTTTGCAGCAAAATACGTAGATGTTTGGAATAAAAACTAAAAAGATAGTGAGCGATCACTATCTTTATTTGTATTGTTTGCTAGTTGTAAAGCCATGTCCCTTTACTTCACTTACTCGATTCACAATAATAAATGCTTCAGGGTCAATATTATGAACTAAACGTTCAACTTTTGGTAATTCACGATTAGAGATAATAGATAAAACTATATCAGTTTCTTTATAAGTATATCCACCTTTACCATTTAATAGTGTTACACCTCTATCGACATCAGTTAAAATAGCTTTTCTGATCTCATCATGAAGATTAGAAACAATTAATACTTCAGTTTTACTTTGACCTAAAATGATTAGCTTATCTAATACATATGTATAAATTAAAGTTAAGAGTATACCAAATAGAACCATTTCAACGTTACTGTATAAGGCTTGCAACAATATTATTAAGAAATCAAATCCATACATTGTTACACTAACAGGTAACTTGAAATAGTGATTTAGTACTAATGGAGGTATATCCATACCACCAGTAGAAGCCCCATTTCTGATAACTAATCCTAAACCTAAACCAATACCTAATCCAGTAAATACAGTAGCTAACATTGCATCGTGAGTTAAAGCACAGTTTGGTAATAGTAAATCTAATATCTTTAAATACATAGGGTAAGAAATAGAAGAAACTACAGTAGTTAAGGCAAATCTTTTTCCTAATACTAACCATCCTATAGCTAACATTATCATATTAAAGATAAACACAAACGTTGGTATATCGATACTAAAATAATGATTTAATGTTAAAGCTATACCAGTGGTTCCACCAGTGATTAGCCCAACAGGGATTAAAAACAACTTAACAGCTAAGGCATATAAGAAATTGCCAAATAAAATAACTAATAACTTCCAAATTCTATTACTCATAAAAACTACTTTAATAAAAAATCCACATCTGTTATTTTCCCTAACAAACGTGGATCAAGGTTCTCACCTAATACATTAGTATACTAACACAAATACTACTATCGTAAAATAGACAATTTAGATTGCTTTTGATTATTATTTTTCTTTAGATAGTATATTAATTCGTTTTTTTTATTATCAACATTACCTTTAATTACTTCATCTAATAAGTAATTTAACTTGATTCCTATTTTTTGGTTATTATAGCCTAACTCAATTAAATCAGCACCATTAATATCTAGCATCTTTAAATTGTAAGGTAATTTCTTCTCAGCTATTTCATCTAATAAACTAATTGATTTTAAATATGTAAATTCATCGATGAAATTGATTCCTTTTTGAAGTTCAATCAAATGATAGAATTCTTGAATTGATAATTCTTTCAATAATGATAAGAAACCTGTAGTGTTTAACTCAACGAAGTCCAAATAATGTTTAATATATTTGCTTGTTTCTTCTATCATCTTATTAGAAAGCTTTAATCTTCTTAACACATCTGCATAATTAGGAATATTGTGCAAGAAGATAGCTAATCTACTAGGATAATGCTTCTCAAGATTATATATTAATTGACAATTATCTTTATATTGGAAATTTGCGACGTCTTTAAATTCAGGAATGAATACTTCTATTACTTCCTTGTAACTAGCTAATATATCATTATGATAATTTCCCATTAAAGTCTTTTCTAATTCGGTCGCGATTCTTTCTACAGAAACATGTTTCAATAAATCTTTGTTTTCGATTAAAGCAATCGATGTTTCCTTATCGATAGAGAAGTCTAGTACACTAGCAAATCTAATGCATCTTAAAATTCTTAATGCATCTTCTTTAAATCTTAAATCAGCTTCATTTACAGTTTTAACAACTTTTCTTTCTAAGTCTAGCTGTCCTTCAAATAAATCGATTAGTCCTTCATTTTCATTAAAGGCCATAGCGTTAATAGTGAAGTCTCTTCTTGACAAGTCTAAGGCGATATCGCTAGTAAAGCTGACTGCATCTGGATGACGATGGTCTGTATATTCAGATTCTTTTCTGAATGTTGTTATTTCATAAATCTCATTTTTATGAACTACCATAACAGTACCATGTTTTAAACCTGTTAATATCTGCTTGTGGTTTTTAAATATCTTTTGAATATCATCCGGAGTAGCGTTTGTTGTAATATCGTAATCATGAGGTGTTTTTCCAAGCAAAAGATCTCGTAAGCATCCACCTACGATATAGCCTTTAAAACCATTTAATTCTAACTTTTTTAGTATGTATCTAACACTATCATCTGAAATTCTAATCATAGAATAATTATATACGAATCTTTAATTGTTGAACAAATTTCTCTATAATATTAGTAGATTATAAAGAGGTCGTTTATGAAAAAATTAACTGCAGAAGATCAAATCTTACAAAATGTTAAAAAGATACATATGATTGGCATTGGTGGTAGCGGTATGTGCCCACTTGCTGAAATCTTATATTCAAAAGGATATGAATTATCAGGTTCCGACAACAATGAATCAGATCCTTTAAAGAAAGTTAGAAAGTTCGCTAAAGTTTCTTTAGGACATAAGGCAGAAAATGTTGAAGGTGCACAGCTTGTTGTCTATTCAGCAGCTATTCCTCAAACTAACGAAGAGTTAGTATATGCTAGAGAACATGGTATTCCAACTATTGAAAGAAGCCATCTATTAGGAACAATAACAAGAATGTATGATAATGTCATTGGTGTATGTGGAACTCATGGTAAAACTACAGTAACAAGCTTAATCACTCAGATTTTACTTCAAAATAATATGAATCCTAATGCGGTAATTGGTGGTAAGCTTCCATTAGTTGACCATTATGGTGTTACTGGTGATTCAGAATTAATGGTTGTAGAATCATGTGAATTCGTCGATACATTCTTACAGTTAAGCGAAGATATCGCAGTACTATTAAATATCGATAATGACCATTTAGATTATTTCAAAACTATGGACAACTTAGTTAATTCATTCCATAAGTTTGTATCTCAAGCTAAGATTGTTTACGCTAATGGTGATGACCAGTTAGTTGAAAAAGCAGTTAGTGACATCGATGGAAAAATAGTAACATTTGGTTTCAATAAGGATAATGACTATTATCCTGAAAATGTAGAGTTAGGTAAGTTTGGCTACAAGTTTGATGTAATGCATAAAGGTGAAAACCTTGGAAATGTTGAATTGTCAATTGTAGGAAAACATAATATCTATAACGCTTTAGCGGCTATTTCTGTTTGTTTAGAGCTCGGTTTAAGCTTAGAAGGTATATCTAATAGTATTATTCAGTTTAGAGGTGCAGGAAGAAGATTTGAGCTTATCGGTGATTATGGATATGTATTAGCTGATGACTATGGACATCATCCAACTGAAATCGAAGCTACATTATCAGCAGCTAAGCAATTAAAGTTCAATAAGGTTGTTGTAGTATTCCAACCATTTACTTTCTCTAGAACAGCTATGTTGAAGGAAGACTTCGCTAGAGTATTATCTATCGCTGATGAAGTAATCTTAACTGAGATTATGGGAAGTAGAGAAGTTAATACTTATGGAGTATACTCTCAAGATATCTTAGATTTAATGGATGGTAAGGGTATTATCGTTGATGGATTTGAAAATATCGCAGATTATATCGAATCTCACTATGGCCAAGGTGATCTAGTAATTACTATGGGTTGTGGTGATATCTATAAAGTTTGCAGAATCATCTCTGAAAGAAAAAATGAATCTAACTAGTCGCTAGATTCTTACTGAAAAGTCTTTATGACAATTAGGGCAGCATACATTATGCTTGCCTTTTTTTCTTGGTAATCTTAATGTTTTAGAACAATTAGGACAAGTTCTATAAACATGATCTTTATCAGTTAATCTCTTTTTTGTTAAAGAGATGAAGTTTCTGATACCTTTTGTGTATTGAAGATATAGTTGGTTTTCACGATATCTCTTCTGATAATTCTTAGAGAAGATTCTTGAAGAGTTGTAGATGATTAAAGCTAATACTAAAAAGTTAAAAAGTGGCTTTTTAATAAATAACTCTAAAATAATTAATACAAAGATAACCCAAGTTAAGCCTTTATACATATCATCTGGACCATATCTACCTTGCATGTATCTAGCGCTCTTTTGAGCAAATGAATACAAGCTCTGTTGAAGCTTTGTTTTTAAATTGTTCATAAACTACCTCCATTATAAAATGCAGCACCAGAATGGTAAGCACCATCCACTACCGCCACCACATATTGAACAGATAATCATATATAACAAAGCAGATAAGCAGAATGGAGATCTGGTTGTTGAGAACGTATTAAATCTAGTTCCATAACTGTTTCTGCCATGCTTGATAGCTTCTAATGTCTGAGTGTATGTCTGATTATCTGGCTCGTACTTAACTGCAGTTTCAATATGTTCTAAAGCTGTTACTTTATTTCCTTTATAATAGTTAGCTAAGGCACTGATGTAATACCATCTAGCATTCTTAACTTCAATAGTACTTAGTACATATAAAGCCTGATCATATTGTCCAGCCTGTAAGTATCTATATGCAACATCTAAGTCATCGACAGCGTTGTTGTATTGGTTATTTCTTTCATTGAAGCCTGTAAAATCATAGAAGCCAAATGGACCATATTGATAATATTGTCCACCACCATTACTACTATTAGAGTAGCTAGTATCTCCATAACTCTGGTAGATATTTCCACTTTTAATAGCGTCATAAGCAGCGTTAACTTCCTTCATTTTTTCAGCAGCTTCAGGATTATTAGGATTTAAGTCAGGATGATATTTCTTAGCAAGAGATCTATAAGCTTTTGTAACCTCTTGTTCAGTCGCATTTCTTGATATTCCTAATACTTCATATGGATCTCTCATTATTTTTCCTTTCTTGCAAACTCTAAATTATATTTAGTCCATAATCCAGAGTAGATGATATTGTCTAAAATATCTTTGTTAGTAGTTACTGGAAGCTTGCTATAGTAATAGTCCACATCTTCCATTACTGATAGTAACATATCTTTATGATTACTTGAAGAAATTGTTACTAAAGGGTTGTAGCTTTCAGATTTTAAGTCCTTCTTAAAATCCATAACTGCATCCATTAGATAGATGAATTTACCTAAGTGATATCCAAATTTTCTTAAGTCATCACTAACATACTTGTAAATAAACATTTCTGAAAATAGCTCACCAAAAGCATTTGCTGGTAAATCTGGATTTAGAATATTTTCTCTTTCATACCCAGATATTTCATTTAATTTAGTTTTTATGATATCTAATTTAATATTGTATTTATCAGAAATTTTATCGATGTGTGGCTTTAATTTCTTTTCTAGCTTTTTAGCTTTTAAAGAATTATCGTCATTAATATCATCGATACACTTGTAGTAAGTAAGCAATAAATTGATATCAGCACAATAATCGATAGTATTATTAGAAATCATCGGTTGATTTCTTAATGGTTGTATTGGACATCTTTTAGTGAATGATTTGCCATCTGATTTTTGTAGGCTATCTAATAACATGGCGAAAAATGTTAAGTCGTAAGAAAGAGTAGCTCTACCAATA
Source organism: Erysipelotrichaceae bacterium (assembly GCA_045599505.1). GTDB lineage: Bacteria > Bacillota_I > Bacilli_A > Erysipelotrichales > Erysipelotrichaceae > UBA1783. The sequence continues at coordinate 17,242 of JAZRWC010000027.1, forward strand.
TTGCCATAGCTTTGATGTAAGCTTTCACAAAGAGAACAATAGTATTTCTTGTATTCTTCTTTTTGCTGCTTGTCTAAAATTTCAGCGTTGCAAACTAGATATCCAAACATTTAGCACTCTAACCCTCCAACTGCTAATATTGTATAATAAGCCAATTGTCGTGTCAAATAAAGTGTAGTGTACAGTAAAAAAGAAAAAGGATTTGACTATTAGTAATCAAATCCTTCAAATGCATTGTAATCATCTAAATCAAATAATGATCCCTGATCGATAACGACATCTTCGATCTCATCAATTTCATCCATTAACCATTGTTTAATTCCATCGTTTAAAGTTACATCCTGCTGTGTACAACCTGCACATGCTCCTAAAAACTTTACTGTTACTATATGGTTTTCATAGCTTACAAATTCTAAGTCACCACCATCAGCATTGATATATGGTCTGATATGGTTAATAATAGCTAAAATCTTATCAACTGTTTCCAAAAGTAGTTCCTCCTATCTGTAGATTAAGAACATAACATATGATACTACTAATCCAGTCAAAATTCCAAAGAAAACCTCGAAATATGTATGACCGATAACTTCTTTCATCTTTTTCTGATAAATTGGATCAGCAAAAGGTAAATCTAGAGTAGTAATTTCTTTTAAATCATTTATTAGCTTTTTTGTTAATGAGATGTTCTGACCAGCATAATATCTAACATTTGCTGCATCATAACAAATAATAACTGAGAAAGCTAATGTAACTGCAAATAAACTTGAATCAAAATTTTCAACTATTCCTATTGATAAAGTTAATGCACTTACTAGAGCACTATGGCTTGATGGCATTCCTCCAGAAGCGAAAACTAGATGTGGTTTCCACTCTTGATGAATTAAATAATGACCAACAGGTTTCAATAATTGAGCTAGTAAGCAACCAAATATCGCAGAATAGAATGGATACATCTTTGACATATAATCACCGCTATTATTATATCCCTTATCAAACTAAATTACAATTTGGACAAAGTTGCATTATAATATTATTGGTGATGTGTATGTATACAGTTGGACAAGTAGTACAAGGTACGATAACTGGCATCAAACCCTATGGAGCTTTTATCAAACTAGATAACGATGCTGATGGCCTTATTCATATATCTGAAATAAGTGATTACTTCGTTAATGACGTTAATAAATTCTTCCGTAAAGGAGAGAAGGTTGTTGTTAAAATAATTGACATTAGCCCTTCAGGGCATTTTAAATGCTCCTTAAAGGCAATACAATCAAACAGAAAATATGCTATACCTACTAAAAAGGATATAGCTGCCTTAAACAATATAGGCTTTAAATCATTAGAAAATCAGTTGCCGATTTGGATTCAAGAGGCAGCAAACAAAAAATAATCTATCTATAGTACTTTCAGCTTGTAATGCTTATAGAGGGATTACAAGCTGTTTTTTAGGAGGTGTTTAATTATGATTAAGAAAATTTCAATTGCATCCGTAATATTATGGGTAATTGGTTGGGTAATAGCTTACTTTATTATGCTTCCACCAATTAATCCAAGCAATATTGCCTTCTGGATGTTCTTTATTCCAGCATTCTTTATTCCAGTGTTTTTAGTAACACAAGTATATTCTTTAAAGGATGGCTTTAAGAAAGGTGCAGCATTTATTCCTACCGCAATTATTGTAGGTATGGTATTAGCTTTCTTTGTTGGTACATTTATCGTATCACCAGTAGTAAATGCTCAAAACTATACTAATCGTATTACTATTACTACTTCTAATTTTGAAGATGATATTAAGGAAGTAGATTTTGACAACTTACCATTATTAGATAAGCTATCAGCTCAAAAAGTTGGAGATAGAGTAGTTGGTCATATTAGCGAACTAGTCAGCCAGTTTACTGTAAGTAATGAATACTCATTAATCAACTATAATGGTGAGATCGTTAGAGTTACTCCATTAGAGCATAATGGTTTCTTTAAATACTTAAACAATTTATCAGGTACTGCTGGCTATGTAATTGTTGATACAACTACAGGTGAAGCTAAGCTTGTTAGAACTGATGGATTAAAGTATTTACCTAGTGCTTACTTCTTTAATGATTTAAACAGACATTTACGTTTACTATATCCATTTACAAACTTTGGTGAAACATCATTCGAATTAGATGAAAATGGTACTCCATATTGGATTGTTCAGACTATGGGATATAGCTGGGTTTCTATGAGACCTAGAGTAACTGGAGTTATCGTATGTAACGCTATTACAGGTGACACTGTTAAATATAGCGCTAACGAAGTTCCTACTTGGGTTGACAATGTTTATGATGCTAATTTAGTTATCCAGGAAATTGATTCTTGGGGCTTATATCAGAATGGTTATTTAAATAGTAAGTTTGCTCAAAAGAATGTTGTTCAGACTACTGATGGATATACATATATCACTATGGAAGATGATGTATACATGTATACAGGTATTACTTCTATCTCATCTGATGAATCAAATATCGGATTTGTTATGGTAAACTTAAGAACTCATCAGGCTAAGTATTATGAAGTGCCTGGTGCTGAAGAATATTCAGCAATGGATTCAGCTATTGGTGTTGTTCCAGAAAAGAACTATACTTCAACATTCCCATTATTAATCAACTTAAATGGTAGACCAACATATCTGTTATCATTAAAGGATTCAGCTGGTTTAGTAAAGATGTATGGATTTGTAGATGCATCAAATTATCAGAAGGTATCAGTATCAGATGCAGCAAATGGTGTTAAAAACGCAGCAATGACATACTTAAAGACAATCGGTGCTAACGAAAATGAATTAGTTGACACTTCAGAAATGGTTATCACTGTTAAAGAAGTTGAAACAGTTGTCATCGATGGAAATACATATTACTTAGTAATTACGGATAATGGTGAAACATTAAAGATTAAAGCTACAATCAACTTAGCTATAACACCATTTATTAGACAATTTAATAGCTACAAAGTCGTTTATTCTACAGCAGATTCAAATGTATTAGAAGTTTTAGAAATTGAAGGAGTGAATAGCTATGTTAACAACAACGATTAAAGAAAAAATTATTGCAAATGTTTTAGATGAAGTTTTTAGAAAACTATATTTGGATGAAACAGTTTTAGATTATCAAAAGGCAAGATATATTAAAGCCATCGAAAAGTTTGAGGAATTATATGGCGTTAGTGATGTTAATATCATCTCTGTTCCAGGCAGAAGTGAAGTTGGTGGTAACCATACAGATCATCAACATGGTAAAGTTTTAGCTGCTAGCGTAAATGTTGATATTATCGGTGTTGTTAGTAAAGCGAGAAACGTTTCGTTAGTTTCTGATGAAAGAAAAGTTAATGGTATTAGACTAGATGATTTGAAACTAAATGATCGTGATGGCAGAAGTACTAGATCTTTAGTAAGAGGCGTTTTAAAGCGTTTAGAAGACGAATACTATCGCATCGGTGGATTTAATGGATTCTTAACTAGCGATGTTCCAGTAGGCTCAGGAATGAGCTCATCAGCTGCTTTTGAAGTTATGATTGGTAATATCATTTCAGTTTTATACAATAGAGGCGAAATTGATCCAGTTGTTATTGCTAAGGCTTCTCAATATTCTGAAAACGTATACTTTGGTAAACCATGTGGCTTGATGGATCAGATGGCTTGTTCTGTTGGCGGCTTAGTAAATATCGACTTTGAAAATGAAAAGAAACCAATTGTTAAGAAAGTAAATGTGGAATTTGATAAGTTTGGCTATTCATTATGTATCGTTGATACTAGAGGTTCTCATGCTTCATTAACAGATGAATACGCTTCTATTCCTAGTGAAATGAAGACAGTTGCTAATTTCTTTAATAAGAATTTCATCAGAGAAGTTAGCTATAGTGATATTCTAGACAACATTGTTGAATTAAGAAGCAAATGTAGTGATAGAGCAGTATTAAGAGCCCTACATGTAATCAAAGAAAATGAGAGAGTAGATAAACAAGTAGAAGCATTAAATAATGGAGATATTGATGAATTCTTAAAGTGGATAAAAGCTTCTGGTGATTCAAGTTATAAATATCTTCAAAATATCTACGCTACAAGTGATTACGCTAACCAGGCAGTATCTTTAGGAATAATGATTTCTGAAGACTTATTAGCTGGCAAAGGAGCTGTAAGAGTTCACGGTGGTGGATTTGCTGGTACTATTCAAGCCTTTGTTCCTAATGAACTAGTTGCAAATTATAAAGAAGGCATTGAAAAGGTATTTGGCAAGGATGCTTGTAAAGTATTAAAGATTAGACCTATGGGAGGCTATCAGGTCTTATAAGTCAAAAGAAAGCTAGAGCGATGACTCTAGCTTTTATATAGCCTCGATTATTCCATCAAGTTTTTCTTTATTTACAGCTTTATATCCACCTGTTTCTTTAGAGAAGTCAACTTTTGGCTCAGTTGCACTAGCATGTACCTGCTTTAAATTTGTTTGAGATAAAACAGTATGAACGTTAAAGTTTCTAATACCACCACCAGGAAGGATTTGAATCTTATCGCCATATTTAGCTTGTAAATCTTTTAGTAGTGGAATTCCTTTCATGATATCGGGACCTCCACTAGTTAAAACTCTATCAACTCCACATTCTATTAATGTTTCTAAGGAAGCAACCATATCTTTTGTTAAATCAAAAGCTTTATGGAATACTGCTTGTTTACCATAAGATTTGATTAATTCTACCATTTCTTTTGTTCTTACAACATCGATAGTTTTATCGGGATTTAAGAAGCCAAATACAACACCATCAGCTCCATTAGCTAATAGCAATCTAGCATCTTGCTTGATGATTTGGTATTCTGTTTCGTTATAGCAGAAACCATCACCTCTACATCTACTCATACAACAAATAGGTAAATCAGTAAGTTTTTTAACAGCTCTTAATACGCTAATAGAGGGAGTTAATCCTCCTAATTCAAGAGCGCTATTTAATTCGATTCTATCTACATATGGATTTGAGATAGCTGTTTTGACATCATCTACAGATCCACAGCAAACTTCTATTGTGATATTGTTTTTCATTTTAAGTTACCTCATCTTAACAATCACATTATAACAAATAACATGAATGATAAGTTGTAAAATATACTATTCTTTACTACAATACTTGTAGGTTATTTTATTGTTTATATCTTTAATATTAATTATCTAATTATGGAAAAACACGTTTTACACAGATTTAATAATTCAAATATTAAAGATATCATAGCTATCTTTTTGGTTTATATTTTTGAATATTTTATGTTTTGAGTATTAAACTAATATAGATAATTGTATTATAACTGTAATTTTAATTATGCAAAAAAAGATGAATTAGTTAATGGGAAAGCTAACTATGATCAAATTATTTAGTGTCTTTTAATAATGTTAATTGTAGTGAAAGATTATGGAAAGGGAGACCATTATGAAAAAGATCTTAACTTTAGTTCTAACTAGCGTAATGATTTTATCTTGCTTAACTGGTTGTGGTAGTAGTAAAAATGATGAACCACTACCAGGTAATAAAGAAGATGAAAATCTAATCGTTTTAGATGATTCTATTCTAGAACCAGTAATTGATGAAAAAGAAGTAAAAGCTTTTGAAGAATATCTGGTTAAGTATGAAGAATTTAATAATCTTTTCGATGATAGCCAATACAATGCTTCTTGGAGCTGTCCATTTGGTAGAGTAATTATTTATGAAGGTAAACCAGTAATGGATGGATTTGAACCTGCTGGAATCCTAGAAGATAACTATGGTAACATCTATGTTCAATTTACTGACTTAGCTGAAGCTGAAAGATTCTTGAATGTTCAAAGAGAAAATGACGTCAAGTGTACTCCTGATGAAGTTGTTTTATCTAGTTTTTCTCCTTCATCTCCATTAACTACAGGCTCAAGTTATAGCGCTGGAGATGAAATGAGCTGGGGCAGCCGTTATATTAATGCACGTTTATTTGCGGAATTATTAAAGGTAACAGGTAAGAGCAAGGGTAGTGCTATTGTCGCTATCGTTGATACTGGATGCGATTTAAACTATTCAGCATTATCTTCAAGATTAAAAGTATTAAGTGGTTCAAATTTCATTGAAACAGGTACTAAGCCTCAAGATCAGCATTGGCATGGTACAGCTTGTGCTGGTGTTATTGCAGATGTTACTAAAGGCTTAAATGTATCAATTATGCCAATTAGATCTATGGACTATGAATATATTGATGGTAATGGTCAATTACAAGCACGTAGTTCACAAACATCATTAATTAATGGTATCTATTTTGCAGCAGCTAATGGAGCTACTATCATTAACTTATCTCTAGGTAGCCCAGTTCAAGACCCTGCAATTGAAAAGGCTGTTAGATATTGCGCTTCAAAAGGTATTACAGTTGTAGCAGCAGCTGGTAATGAAGCAACTACTACTGATTATAATTCACCTGCAGGAATGCATGATAGTGGTGTTATTGTAGTGTCAGCTATTAATTCGTCTCAACAGTTAAGCTGGTTCTCTAACTATGGTAGCAGTGTTGATATTGCTGCTCCTGGTGAAGGTATCAATACTTATAGCTTAGGTGGTGGATATCGTAACTTCAATGGTACAAGTGCTGCAGCTCCATTTGTTTCAGCAGCAGCTGCGATGGTTAAACTATTAAATCCTTATTTCACAGCTAGTGAAGTTGAAACATATTTGACACAAAGCGTTAAAGATTTAGGACCTAGTGGTAAAGATGAACAATATGGTTATGGTGCATTACAGTTTAGCTTAAATCAATGTTTCATCTTAGAATCATTAGAAGTTTATCAGATGCCTAATAAGACAGAATACTATGTTGGTGAATATTTTGATGGAAGTGGCTTAGTATTAAAGGGAGTATTTAATCATGGCTTTACAGGTGTAAACAATAAGTTTGCCCAACTTGAAGAAAATACAGTTTTAATTGATTATTCTGATATAAAATTGAATAAACCATTTGACGAAGTTGGAGAAAGAATAATTGAAGTAGGATATGGTGATAAATCAGTTCAAATTACAGTTACTGTTAAAGAAAGACCAGCTACCGCTTATCCTAAATTAGATTATTTAGAACAATTGGGTTCTCTATACTGGTTCCATCCATATTCAGCTGAATCTTCATATGAAATAACAGAAGATAATTTTAAAGAATATGGTGTAACTTATGATAGAAGCAAAAATAAGATTACATTAAAAAATACTGTGCGCGGTTATTTAACAGCCGATCAGAGTGGTAATGGTTTAGTTATTGAAGTAATTGGTGATTGTAGATTAGATTTTATAGGCATGCAAGCTATTACCTGGTATGCATCAGTAACTTTTACTGGCTCAGGTACATTAACTATTGATAATTACAACCTAAATGAAGGTTATGGACAAATATTATTAGCTGCTTCAATGTCTGATGGCTGCTTTATGGTTGAAGATGGTGTAACTATTAGAGTTAAGGAAGGTATCTTTATTAAATCATCTACAAGAGAAAAGAATGTATTTATTCCTTCTGACTACAAGATTCAAGGTAAGTTAACAACTACTAAAGTTGGTATAGATGATTGGTATGATCAATGGTGCATTGAATTAAATATGGCAGATCGTGGAGTAGATAATCCAGATTTATATAGAACAGATATCTTACCTGATGGAAATGGCTATGTAGTTATTGGTAGATAATTAAAAAGACAATAAATAACAATTTTTATTATTTTAAAATATGTTTGAAAGGAGGTAAAAATGGCAATTTATCTAGTCGACTTTGAAAACGTTAAAGGCGAAGGGTTAAAAGGTATTACTGAATTACCAGAGAATGATACAGTAATTATCTTCTACTCAGTAAACGCTGATAAGATCACATTTGATATTCATCAGCAAATAAATGAATCAAAAGCTCATATCGATTATTACAATGCTGAAATCGGTATTAAGAATGCTTTGGATTTTCAGTTAGTTTCATTTTTAGGTTTTTTAATCGCTAAAGAAGAAACTCAAAAGTTTGTTATTGTATCTAATGATACAGGATTCTCAAAAGTAATTAACTTCTGGAAGGGAATGAACTTTGATGTTTCATTAGCAAGCGACTTAACAAATACTAATAAAGAGACATTATTTAATGACATGTATTTTAAAGTAAAAGAACATGTAGAGGATGATAAGGATGCAAAGCTATTAACAGAGTACATTCTAAAATATAAGACTAAACAAGGTCTTAACAACGCAATTGTTAAGGTTTACGGCTCACAAAATGGTGGCAAACTTTATAAGTCAATAAAGCCTTTAATTCAAGACAAAAAAGGAAAGTAGGAAATATGTCCTACTTTTTTGCTTATGTAAGCGCTAAAAATATTTATTGAAAATTTTTTCATAAATATGTTATTATTATTGTGAGGTGAAATTATGGATATTTTAGCGACTATTAGTAATGTATTTAAATATCTGCTTCCAATTGTAGGAGTTGCAGTTTTAGTAGCCTTATTAATTTTATTAGTTAAAGTTTTAAGCATTTTAAAGAAAGTTACAAATATAGTTGAATCATTAAACTCAACTATGAATAAGGTTGATGGCTATGTTGGAGACTTCAATGTTACAGTAAAAACTATTAACAATATTTCAATGTCAATTGAAGCAGTTAGAGTTACACTTGAACATTTAGTTAAGAAAGCCTTTGAAGCTTGGCAGAAGGAGTTCGATACAGTCAAGAGTATGGTTACTACATTACTAGAAAAACTAGATAAGAAAAAAGAGAATGTAGAAGTTGTTCAGAGTGAACCTGTTGAAACAGTATCTGACGGAAAGGAAACAGAGTAATGGAAGAAAATAAGGAATTTGTTGAAGAAGTAACTGAAGTTACTGAAGAAGCCGAAAAGGTTTGTGAAGAAGTTTGTCAGTGCGCTGAAGAATCATTAGAAGCAGTAGTTGAAGCAGTTGAAGAAACTGAAGAGACTGAAGAAACTTGCGAAGAAACTGCAGAAGATGTTGCTAGCGAAGTTAAGAGTGCTATTAATGATGTTAAGGAAACAGTATCTAATTCTGTTAAGGAATTATTAGATAAGTTAAATAGTGCTGATTTATCTAAGGAAGCATTAAAGGGTCATTTAGAAAATCTAACTAAGAACGTTAACGAAACAGTTGCTAAGGCTGGAGAAAAGGTTAACTCTTTAAAAGAAGATCCTAAGACTGCAGAAGTATGGCAGAAGGCTAAGGATGCTTACACAAGTGCAAGCGAAACTGTAGTTAAGGGTGCTAACGAAGTATATGGCAAGGCTATGAGCAATGAAAACGTTAAGAACGCTGTAGAAAAGGTTAGCGAAAAGGCTAAGGAAGTTGGCGAAGTAGCTGGTGAAAAGTATCAGCAGTTCGTACATGATCCAAAGGTAAGAGAAACAGTTGTTTCTGCAGTAGGCAAGGTTAGTGCTTTATTTGGTAAGGTTACTAGTGCGGTTAAGGATGTTTTAAATAACGAAAACACTGAAGAAACTGAAGAAGAAAAAGTTGAGGAAGAATAAAGTTTTATGAATATGATTAATGATGAAAAAAAGAAAGTAACTATATACTCAGTAGCCAATGAGGCTGGTGTATCACTAGCTACCGTTTCACGCGTCATTAATGATTCAAGCTTGGTAAAAGAAGAAACTAGAAAAAAAGTTGAAAATGCAATTTTAAAGTTAGGCTATAAACCAAACGCTATCGCACAAGGATTAGCATTAAAAAAGACAACTAATATTGCCTTAATTATCCCAGATTCAAGTTTCTTATATATGGGTAAAGTAATTAATGGATTATTAGATGTTGCTAAGATTTATAAGTACAATATTGCCCTTCATATCTCAAGCAGTAGTATTAATGAAATGAATGAAATCGTTGACAATGTTGTTAAGTCAAGAAGTGATGGAGTTATCGTATATAACGATTCACTAAATGACAGAGAAATTGGCGTTTTAAATAGCTTTAATATCCCAACAGTTTATATTGGCCAAAAGATGAGCAAGTCAGATGCTTGTTGTGTATACATTGATTATCAACAGGCTTTATATGAGTTATGCGATTTATATTTACAGTCTGGTATTGAAGATATCGTATTAATTGAAGATAGAAAGAATCACATTCTTATCGATGACTTAATCGAAGGAATGAATAGAGCATTCAAGAAACATGGTAAGGAATTTAATGGTTATATTAAGATTCCTACACAGTACCATAACTCTTATGACTATTTGGTAGATTATTTCTCTTCACATAAGCATGAGGTTGTCTTAGCATTAAGAGATTCACAAGCAATGGCCGTATTAAACGCTTGCAGTGAAAATGGAATTAAGGTTCCAGAAGATACAGATATTATCTGTGTATTAGATTCAAGATACAATGGTATGGCAAGACCTACTATTTCATCATTTATGATTCCATCATATGACATCGGAGCATTAGCTATGAGAGTAATGACAAAGATGTTAAATGGCGATCATATGAAACAAAAAGTATTCAAGATGGATTACACATTCATCAAGAAGGGATCTAGTAAGATTTAATTAATCATTAAGGACACTCAATTTATTGGGTGTCCTTTAAGGGTTATTAATATGATATAATTATTGACGAGGTGGAAAATTATGAATTTTTTTGATGAATTAAAATGGCGTGGATTAGTAAAAGATGTTACTGATATTGAATCTCTTGAAGAGAGAATTCAGAGTCCATTAACAGTATATTGTGGTTTCGACCCAACAGCTGACTCTTTACATATCGGTCATTTACAGCAGATTATGTTATTAAAGAGATATCAGGCTGCTGGACATACTCCAATCATCTTAGTTGGTGGTGCAACTGGTATGATCGGTGACCCTAGAATGACTAGCGAAAGAAAGTTATTAACTTTAGAAGATGTTAAGCATAATGCTGAATGTATTAAAGAACAGTTGGCACATTTCTTAGATTTCAATTGTGAAAACGCAGCTATCATGGCTAATAACTATGAATGGATTAGCAAAATTTCTGTAATTGATTTCTTAAGAGATTATGGTAAGTGCTTCAATGTTAGCTATATGATCGCTAAGGATACAGTAGCTTCAAGATTAGAAAGAGGTATTTCATATACTGAATTCTCATATATGATTTTACAGTCATTAGACTTCTTACATTTATATCAGACTTATAACTGCCAGATGCAGATTGGTGGTTCAGACCAGTGGGGTAACTTAACTTGCGGTGTTGAATTAATCAGAAAGATTGAAGGCGAAAACGCTAAGGTTTATGGTGTTACTTCACCATTAATCACAAAGAGCGATGGAAGCAAGTTTGGTAAGTCTGAAGGAAAGAATGTATGGTTAGATCCTACAAGAAGCAGCGCTTACGAATTTTATCAGTTCTTCGTTAATATCGCAGATAATGATATCGTAACAATGTTAAAGAAGTTATCAATGAAATCAGTTGATGAAATTATGGCTTTAGAACAGCAGGTTAAGGATGCACCACATTTAAGAGCTGCACAGAAGGCTTTAGCTGAAGAATTAACTGAATTAGTTCATGGTAAGGAAGGCTTAGAAAGCGCATTAAGAATTACTGAAGCATTATTCAAAGGTAATGTTAAGGATTTATCTACTAGTGAATTACATGATGCATTCAAGGATGCT
>JAZRWC010000028.1:0-22606 GCA_045599505.1 Erysipelotrichaceae bacterium
CTACATCACCTGACTTATCATTAGTGATTTCAACAAAGTAATGTACTGGACCATCGATCCAAGTGTTATGAATTCTTCTTACACCCTTATAAGTAACACCATAGAACTTCATTTCTAAAGTCTTACTTGCTACCTTTGTAGCTTCCTTATCAGGATATTCGCTCCATTCTAGATCTAATGATAACTTATCAGCGTTTAGCTTAGCATCAAACTTTTCTAATGAAGCAATTTCCTTACCTTCTTCATATTCGCCAACCTTAGCGAACTGACTTAAGATATAACCTGTTGTCTGATATTTCTTATCAGCATATTCAGGTAATGATACATATGGATACTTACCAATCATATGAGTAATTTTAGTTACATCAGATGGTTGAGTTCTCTGATTCTGTGGAGTACCAAATGCTCTTTCAGTAGCGTTGATTAATGCGTTAACTGCGTATACGTCCTGCATTGAATGCGCGTATGCATATGACATATATGTTGAACTTGACTGATATCTACCAGTGTCATAACCCATCCAGAAAGAGAATGAGTAGTCATTTGTTCCCCAGATGTATAACAAGTCTTTTTCAGCAGCAGCTGGATAACCCCACTGTCGGATAACCTGGATATCGAAACCGTTTGTACCAGTCTTACCATATACTGGATAACTTCTTCTAATAGCACTTAAACGCATGTTATATTCGAAGTCGTTTTCTGTACCACCGTTAATACCGATGTATTGGATATATGTTGTTAACCAAGCAGCACCTTCAGATAAAGCTCTTACAGCCTGAATATTAGGTGTAATAGGTTCTTTATCAGAATTGATGAATTCAATCTTTGTGATTGTATGAGGGGTAGTGTACATACCCTTTGATAACAACATTGACTGTACAGCAGCCATCTGGATTGGAGATACTTCATATCCTAAACATCCGATAGAGTACTGTTCATTCATATTAGCTACCATATCTTCATCATAGCCGATAGTTCTCAAATACTTCTTCATTGCGTTTTCTCCAATTGTCTTTTCTACCCAACGGTATAAGTAAACAGATGGAGTGTTATATGATAATGGTAATGTCTTCTGGATAGAAGTTTCACCATTATATACTCTTGAGTCATTATTGATCTGGATGCTTGTTCCTGACCAAGTCATTGGTTCATCAGTGAATGTATAAGATGTTGACATACCACAATATTCGAAAGCTAATGGGTAAGTGAACATTGCCTTACTAGTTGAACCTGGAGAAATTCTTGCATCGTATGCATAGTTGAAGATTCTCTGCGCATCGTAATTTCTACCACCACATACACCAACAATTAAGCCTGTGTAGTTCTGGATAACTGCAGCTGCAGCGTTGATGTTAGCATCCTTGAAGTTGATGATTTCACCTCTTGAGATTGCATCACAAGTATCTTGAACAGTCTGATTCATAGCTGTATAAACCTTAACTGGAGTAGTGTATGGATCGATTCCATACATTTCATCTAATTCAGCTAATACTACGTCGATGTAAGCCTGGTTAGAAATAGTACCATCTTCAATTTCAACTTCGTTAGCAGTGTTCATCTTGTTACCATATAAAAGGTTTTCAATCTTTACATTACATGCAACTTCATATTCCTTTTCAGTAATATATCCATGGTATTTCATTAGATATAGTACGTCGTGAGTTCTTTGAGTACATTCTTCTAAGTTCCAATATGGATTGTATAAGTTAGGGGCGTTAACAATACCTGCTAACATAGCTGATTCAACTAATGTTAAATCTGTACAATCTTTACCAAAATAGTATTGAGATGCAACCTGGACACCACGAGTGTTAGCACCATAGTTGATCTTGTTGATATACATTTCTAATACCTTTTCTTTAGATACTGCTGAGTTAATCTGTAAAGAGAAGTAGATTTCCTGTACTTTTCTATCGATTGATGTTTCAGCGATTGTATCTACTGCGAAGTAGGTATTCTTGATTGCCTGCATTGTGATAGTAGAGCCACCTTGAGCAAATGATAATGACCTGATGTTTTCTAAGAATGCCTTAGCAAATCTTGGAACGTCAAATCCATTGTGTTCGAAGTAACGTGAGTCTTCTACTGAAATGAATGCGTCAACTAAAGACTGAGGGAACTTGTTGTAGGCGAAAGATACACGTGATTCTTTACCTAGCATCATAATCTGATTTCCTTCAGAGTCGAAGATTAGAGAAGAGTCAGTACTATTTAAGTCTTCAACTTCTAAGATTACATCTGATTTAGAAATGATAGTCTTAATAATGCTGATACCAGATACACAACCTAATAAGGCACAGAATACTACAAACCCCATTAGTCCATTGATTATCTTTCTGCCAGTTCTTCTTCTTTTTAATTTAGCTGACTTTTTAGCAGCCTTCTTTTCTTCTTCAGTTAATTCAGCTTTTGGTGTATTTTCTGTTTCTTCAGAATTTACAGCCTCATTGTTTTCGGCAACAACTTCTTTTTTCTTTTTCTTAAACATTGTTTCCGTTTACCTCCAATACATATTTATCGATTACCTTTAAGTAATCAACTTTTATAGCGAATTTATATGGAATAATAATTCCATTTTCTACAAACCAACTATGAGGAATAGAGCGTTTATCTGTGTTAGCTATGTAATTAAGAACTTTATCTGAGAATACGAAATATGTCTCGTCATAAGCACTAAATCTAACTATCATAAATGCTACGCCACCATATCTTATAACTCTTTCCATGTGTTTTAATTGGTGAGGATGAATCATCGATAAAACTAAAGAGCTTTTTGAGTGTGTTTCCTTTGCCTCAAAATCGATATATAAAGATTTATATACACCGTTATAATCAGTTGTTGAGGGTTGCTGGAAGAATGCTTCGGTAATCTTAGCAGTATTTCTAGACTTGTAATCTACCTTAGTAATTCTTACAGGAGTTGGTTTTTTATAAACAGCAGCAACATCTGCGTTTAAGTAATAAGCATTTGTATCATTTAAGTCATCTTCTAATGACATACCTCTACGAGAGTAGTTTACATCCTTATCGACGACAAATGATTTTCCATTCGGATAATTAACCATAACATCACCTATATCATTATAGTCTAATCAACTTGTAAATACAAACTATTAAGGTTTTCCATATAATAATGAAAAGAGAAATATTTATGCACGATTTCTAATAATTAATAGCAGTGTTGTATTTCTAGCTGATTGTACATGTAAAATACTGTAAAATCTGATAAAAAGAGTGATAAAATTATGTAAAGATCAAATTGAAAAAAACATCGATAAAATCGTTAAAAATTAACGATAAATAATGTAGAAAACTGTTGAAGAAACCGCTTGTTTATGGTAATATACTTACGTTGCAGTCTCACTTAGAGGCTTCAACCGCTCTAAATAGGGTTTTTTAAGAATGCAAATTCACCTTATCAGGCGAGTCTAAGTACATTATAGAAAAACGGAGGTGTAACACATGTACGCAGTTATTGAAACTGGTGGAAAACAGTTAAAAGTTGAAGTTGGTTCAGTAATCTATGTTGAAAAGCTAGATGTAGAAGAAAACACTACAGTTGCTTTTGACAAGGTAGTTTTAGTTTCTGGTGAAACTACTAAGATTGGTACTCCTTATGTTGAAGGAGCAAAGGTTACTGCTACTGTTGAAAAGCACGGCAAGGGCAAGAAGATCATGATCTTTAAGTATAAGCCTAAGAAGGGTTCTACTAGAAGAAGACAGGGTCATCGTCAGCCATTCACAAAGTGCACAGTCACAGCTATTGAGGCTTAATCATGGTGACAGTTCAGATTGTTAGAGATGGCAATTTGACTAAGAAAGTTGAAATTTCAGGCCACGCGGATAGTGGTAAGTATGGCCAAGATCTTGTATGTAGTGCAGTAAGCGCAATTAGCGTTGGCTTATTAAACGCTATAGATGAGTTGGAAAGTAGTACTTGTGAAATATCAATTAAGGATGAAAACCACATAACAATCAATGTTGTGAATAGTAATGAAACTATTCAAACAATTCTCACTGTTGGGATTATTCAATTAAAGACTATTGAAGAAAGTTATCCCAAAAACATTAAACTAAAGTTTACGGAGGTATAGTAATGAAGTACACATTAAATCTACAGATGTTCGCATCTAAAAAGGGTGTAAGTTCTACTAAGAACGGTCGTGATTCTGAATCAAAGCGTTTAGGCGCAAAGAAGGCTGATGGCGAATTTACTAATGCAGGTTCAATCATTTATCGTCAGAGAGGAACTAAGATTCATCCTGGTAAAAATGTTGGTCGTGGTGGCGATGATACATTATTTGCTTTATGCGCTGGTGTTGTAAGATACCAGAGATTAGGCAAGGACAAGAAACAGGTTGTTGTAGAACCAGTTGCTTAATTAACTAATCATTAATCCCTATATTATGATATGGGGATTAATTTTTTTCTAAGGAGGTATAGGTATGCAGTTTATCGATAGTACAAACTTGTATCTTACAGCTGGAACAGGTGGCGATGGAATCGTTGCTTTCAGAAGAGAAGCTCATGTTCCATTAGGCGGGCCTTTCGGTGGCGATGGTGGTCATGGTGGTAGTGTTATCTTTGAAGTTGATATGTCAAAGTCAACATTATTAGACTTAAGATTCAAAAAGAAAATCATCGCTCAAAACGGTGAAAACGGTAAAACTAAAAAGATGCATGGCGCTGATGGAGAAGATAGCGTCATTAAAGTTCCATTAGGAACAATTGTAAAAAATTTAGAAACAGGCAAGGTTATTGCCGATTTAACAAATCCAGGTCAAAGTGCTGTTATTGCCAAGGGTGGTAATGGTGGAAGAGGAAATTTCCATTTTAAGAGCAGTAGAAATACTGCACCTGATTGGGCTGAAGCTGGAGAACTTGGAGATGAATTTGAAGTAAAGGTTGAACTTAAGCTTTTAGCTGATGTTGGATTAGTTGGTTTCCCATCTGTTGGAAAGAGCACAATCTTATCAGTTGTATCAAGTGCAAAACCTGAAATTGCTGATTATCCTTTTACAACACTTGTACCAAAGTTAGGTGTTGTACAGGTACCAGATGGAAGAAGCTTTGTTATGGCGGATTTACCTGGATTAATTGAAGGTGCTAGCAATGGTAAGGGCTTAGGTCATGACTTCTTAAAACATATTGAGAGATGTAGAGTAATCGTTCATGTTATTGATATGTCACCTTTAACTGGTAGAGATCCAGTTGAAGATTACAACATCATCAACAATGAATTAGGTTCATATAGATATAAGCTTTTACAAAGACCACAGGTTGTTGTAGCTAATAAAATGGATGAAGAAGGAGCTGAAGAAAACTTAGCTAAGTTTAAGGCAGCATTCCCAGATTTAACAGTTTATGAAACTACATCAATGATTGGTGAAGGTCTAGATCCTGTTTTATATAAGGCAGCAGACTTATTAGATGTTACTGATCCATTCCCATTAGAGGAAGAAGAGGAAATCGGTGTTGTTTATAAGTATGTTCCTGAACCAGATCCATTCACATTAAAGAACTTAGGTAATGGCAAGTGGTCATTAACTGGTGAAAAGGTTGAAAAGCTATTCAGAAATACTGATTTTGAACAGGAAGAAGAAGCTATTAGATTTGCTTTAGCATTAAAGAAGATGGGTGTCGATCAGGCATTAATCGATAAGGGTGCTAAAGAAAGTGATGAAGTTTACATCAATGATTATATCTTTGAGTTAACTGAATTGATATAATTGTTGTAGAAAGTAAGAAGGGCAATTATGATAACATTTATTAGAGGAATCGTTCATTCATTTACAGCTGATCATGTAATTATTGATAATAATGGTATTGGTTATTTTATTAACTTTATGCATCCAAATGATTTAACACTTGGTGAAACTATTACTATTTATACTTATCAGCATTTTAGAGAAGATGGAACATTCTTATATGGCTTTTCATCTAAGGCAGAATTAGATTTATTTGAGAAGTTAATTTCTGTTAAGGGTTTAGGCCCAAAAACAGCCTTAAATATGTTAGCTGTTGCTCATTATGATCAGATTATTGAAGCTATCGAAAATGGTAAGATTGACTTCTTAAAGAAGATGCCAAGCATCGGTAGCAAAACTGCTCAACAAATTATTCTTGATTTAAAAGGAAAACTTGTCGAAGATGACAATAATACTAGTAGCAAGAATAGTCCTAATCTTGATGAAGCTATTGCTGGCTTGAAGTCATTAGGTTATAAAGCTAGTGAAATCAACGCTGTAGTTGCAGACTTAAAGAAGTTAGAAAATGCATCAACAGATGTATATCTAAAGGAAGGATTAAAGCTATTATTGAAACGTAAGGGAGGATAAAAATGGAAGATAGAATCATTGACGCTATCAAAACAGAAACAGATGATGATGCTTCATTAAGACCTGCCAATCTTGACGAGTATATTGGACAAGAAGAGCTTAAAGGTAATTTAAGAGTATTTATTGAAGCGGCAAAGAAGAGAAATGAATCCTTAGACCATTGTTTATTCTATGGTCCTCCAGGATTAGGTAAGACAACTTTAGCCTATATCATCGCTAATGAAATGGGAAGCAAGGTAAGAATTACTTCTGGTCCTTCAATTGAAAGAAGTGGCGATTTAGCTGCTATTCTTTCAACTTTAGAAGCAGGGGATATCCTATTTATCGATGAAATTCATCGTTTACCAAAGCAGATTGAAGAAGTTTTATATCCAGCTATGGAAGACTTCGCAATAGATGTTGTTGTCGGTAAGGACTCAGCTGTTAGATCTATTCGTTTAGATTTACCACCATTTACTTTAGTAGGTGCTACTACTAGAGCTGGTGATATCTCAGCTCCATTAAGAGATAGATTTGGTATAATATCAAAACTTGAGTATTATTCAGAAGATGAACTAACAAAGATTGTTAGAAGAACTGCTTCTGTATATGGGGTAGAAATTGAACCAAAAGCTGCTAGAGAATTAGCTAAGAGGTCAAGAGGAACTCCTCGTATCGCTAATAGACTATTCAGAAGAGTAAGAGATTTCGCTGATATCTTAAATGATGGTGTAATTTCAGAAAGTGTAACTAATTTAGCTTTAGATAAGTTAAAGGTTGATAAGTTAGGCTTAGATGATGTTGACCATAGATATCTAAGAGGCATCATTGAACGCTTCAAGGGTGGTCCAGTTGGTGTTGAAGCTTTAGCTAGTTCAATTGCGGAAGAATCTACTACTTTGGAAGATGTATATGAGCCATATCTATTACAGATTGGATTTATCCAAAGAACTAATCGAGGTAGAATCGCAACAGAAAAGGCATATGAGCATTTAGGTATTGCCTTACAGGAATCTTTATTCACTATAAAATAGTAATTAAACCGCTACAAGAATACTTGTAGTGGTTTTTTCTTTGTCCATATTTTTACCCCATCATTCTTCTAAATAAAAGTAGAATGTTTTTGTTAGGAGGATAATATTATGTATGATGAAAATGGATTAATTAATAGTGAAATAGATGAAGAATTAGAAAGTGAGTTAGACGAAATAATAAATGAGATTTATTCAAAATATGGCCCTAAAGAATATTTCGTAAACGATTTTATCGATTATTACTTAGAAGATGTTTAAACGATAATTTTGCTATATTTTGTGAATGAAATAGCACGTATGAAATCTTTGATTGTATTGGACTAAATGAAATTTATAGTCTAGAATAATTTAGTATTATTTTTTGAGGTGTTATTTATGAGTGAAAAGACTAATAGTGAAAAACTATGGACCTTACCATTTATTATGGTAATTCTTGTGTCATTATGTTCAGCTGTAGCTGCTCAAATGACTTATCCATTAGTTGCTAAATATTCAATTTATCTTGGTGCTGATATCGGTAAAGCTGGAACTATTTCTGGACTAATGTCTTTAGCTGCTTTATTTGTATGTCCATTTGCTGGAATATTATCAGATTTAGTAAGTCGTAAAACAATTCTACAGATTTCAAGTGTTATCTATGGCTTTGTATTAATTGCTCATGGTTTTATTACTAACATTGATACATTAGTAGCTTTGCGTTTATTAGTTGGGTTGTTTTTTTCAATCAATTCAGTTACTATCGTTGCTTTCTCAACATCATTTATCCCTAAAAAGAAGATGGGTGAAGGTTTAGGATATGCTGCTTTAGCTAATATCTTAGCTCAAGCTGTAGGACCTGGTGTTGCGTTAAAGATTGTTAATAACTATGGATATAAATATACATTTATAGTAGCTGGTTGCTTTGCATTCTTATGTGCATTTCTAATCACTTTATTAAAGTATGATTACGTTAAACCAGCTAAAGCTAGAAAAATTCAATTATCAGATTTATTTGCCTTTAAGTATATGGGATGGATGTTACTAGCTACATTATTCTCATGTGGTACTGGTTTGGTTAGTACATTCATCGCTATTATCGGTGAAGAAAGAGCAATCACAAACATCGCTTTATACTTCACAGTTTATTCGGGCTTCATGGTATTCTTAAAACCATCTATTGGTAAGATTGTTGATAGAGTGGAAGTTAAAAAAATCGTTACTGTAGCTATCGTTTTTGCCGCAATTGGTATGACATTACTTGGTAATAGCTACTCAATTGTTATGGTTGTTTTAGCTAGTTCGTTTAACGCTATCGGTCAGGGGGCTGGTGTTCCAACTTTACAGGCAGATATTATCAAGAGAATGGATTCTAGCAAAACTGGAGTTGCTACTAGCACGATTCAGATTGGTCAGAATATTGGTAACGCAGTTGCTCCTATGATCGGTGGTATGCTAGCTAAGAATTTAGCTTATAACACTATCTATACTGGTTATGGTGCATTTTTACTTGTTGCTGGATTAATCATCTTATTTACTAGTACAAAAAGTTTAGATTAATTAAATATTAAGTCATTTGATGAACAATGCATTAAATGACTTTTTATATTGCAAGAGAGTATAATATTAAATGCTGTTTGAAGGGAGGAAAGGTTGATGAGTAATATTAAAACTATGACTGAAGGTAAACCATTAAAGCTTATTATTGCCTTTGCGCTTCCTTTGATGTTAGGAAATGTTTTCCAACAGCTTTATACAGTAGTCGATACTATCGTTGTAGGCAATTTCTTATCTGTAGCAGGTTTAGCTGCCATAGGAGCAGGAGATTGGTTGTATTGGGGTATCTTTGCCTCTGTTCAAGGATTTGCTCAAGGCTTTTCTATCAAGATGGCTCAAAACTTTGGAGCAGGTAAGTATGATAAGTTAAAGGGGAATATAGCTGATTCAATTATCTTGTCCATAATAATATCTACGATTGTATTTATTATTGGTCAATTAATCGTTGTTCCAGTACTAAATATTTTACAAACTCCAGCTGATATTATCGGTATGACAATGTTATACCTTAGAACTGTGTTCTTTGGTATCCCTGTAACAATGGCATATAACTTAGCTGCTAGTATATTAAGAAGCTTAGGAGATTCAAAAACTCCATTAAATGCCATGATTGTTGCTAGTATTACTAATATTATTTTGGACTTAACATTTGTTGTGGTGTTTAAGCTTGGAATTGCTGGAGCAGCTATAGCTACAGTATTAGCTCAACTAGTAAGTGGATTATATTGTCTATACTTTATTAAAAAGATAGATATTATTAAGCTTACTAAAGATGACTATAAATCTGGCTTAATGAATTATTTCATTTTATTTAAATTGGGATATCCAATGGCTTTCCAAAATTTAATAATCGCAATTGGTGGTATGATTGTTCAATCTGTAGTTAATAAATCTGGTGTAACATTTATTGCAGGATTTACAGCTACTAATAAGTTATATGGCTTACTTGAAATAGCTGCTGTTTCATTTGGCTATGCTATGGTAACTTATATAGGACAAAATTTAGGGGCTAGAAAAATAGATAGAATTAAAAGTGGGGTTAAAGCAGCTACTATTTTATCTATAGGTATATCTATGATTATCTCTATGATAATGATCATATTTGGTAAGAATATACTTTCTTTATTCTTATCCGGTACTCCTTCAGAAGTTGAGGCTGCTATGAGCGTTGCTTATAAGTTTTTATGCATTATGTCTTATGGACTAAGTATATTATATATTCTTCATGTTATAAGAAGTTCATTACAAGGCATGGGTAATACATTCTTACCGATGGTTTCAGGTGTTGTTGAATTTATCATGAGAACTTCATCAGTATTATTACTACCTTTATTTATTGGTGAAATGGGCATCTTTTTAGCTGAGTCATTAGCTTGGTTAGGAGCTGATGTTGTCTTGATTACTTCTTACTTTTTTATCATAAGAAAGTTAGATAAAAACGTTGATGTTATTTGATTTAAATAATTGTTGATAGTTGAATTGTATTAATTACCTATTATTAATAAATGTGAAGTATTTTACTTCAATTACATCTTAATGAGGTATACAATATAGTTTCGGAGGATAAAATATATGAAACTCGCTTTTTTAGATTGTAACAGCATGATTAAAGAAGAGAATAAGCTTGGAGCATTCCCATCTAACAATGAGATTTACTCTAGAGCATTCCAGGTTGCTTGGCCAAGTGTACTTGAATCATTCTTAGTTAATTTAATCGGTGCTGTAGATACTATGATGGTTGGCACTTTAGGTATTACAGCTATCGCTGCTGTTGGTATCTGTAACCAGCCAAAATTCGTTGTAATGGCTTCCATCTTAGGCTTAAACGCTGCAGTTAATGTAGTAGTTGCTAGAAGAGTTGGTGAAAAGAACCAACAAGAAGCTAATAGAACATTAAGAAACTCATTAGTCATTTCTGCTGTATTAAGTTTTATCTTATGTGCTTTAGGTTTTACATTTGCTAAGCCAATCTTAATCTTCGCTGGTGCTAGTGCAGATTATGTTGATTTATCAGTTGTATATTTCCATTATGTAATGATTGGTACATTCTTCTACTTAATGGCATTAACTATGACAGCTGCTCAAAAGGGTGCTGGTAAGACAAAGATTGCTATGGCATGTAACTTAACTGCTAATGCCGTTAACGTTGTATTAAATTTCTGTTTAATTAACGGTTTCTTATTCTTCCCACGCTTAGGTGTTGAAGGTGCAGCTATCGCTACAATGATTGGTAATATTGTTGCCTTCATTATGGCTGTTATTAACTTATTAAATCAGAATGGATACTTACATTTCAGCTTAAAGGATGACTGGAGATTCCATAAGGATACTCTTGCAGTAATCTGGAAGTTCACTTTACCTGCATTTATTGAACAGATCTTCTTAAGAATCGGTTTCTTCACATATACTAAGGCTGTTGCTAAGTTAGGAACAGTATTATATGCAACTCATCAGGTATGTATGAACGTTATGACAATTAGCTTCGGTTTAGGTGATGGTTTACAAGTAGCTTCTTCTACATTAGTAGGTCAGTCATTAGGCGCTAAGCGTAGTGATTTAGCTATCGTATATGGTAAGGTATTACAGAGAATCGGTATGATCATGTCAGTTGTTATGGGTTTAGCAATCGCATTATTCAGAGTTCAGATTTTACACTTATTCTCTCAAGATCCAGGAGTAATTGAAGCTGGTGGAACAATCTTAATTATGCTTGCTGTAATTATCCAGTTCCAGGTAAGCCAGGTTATCACAATGGGTGCTTTAAGAGGAGCTGGAGACGCAAAGTTTGTTGCTATGATTTCATTATTAACAGTAACATTAATCAGACCTGCTGGTACATACTTATTCGCTTATGGTTTAGGCTTAGGTTTACCAGGAGCATGGTTAAGCGTATTTGCTGATCAGATGGCTAGACTAGTTGCTTCAAAGAGAAGATTTAATAACGCTGCTTGGACAAAGATTGAAGTTTAATTTAATCAGACCTGCTTATGCAGGTCTTTTATTTTACACAAATAAAGCACACATGATTTGTATGCTTATTTATTCATGACAAATAAAACTCCATATACAAAAGTAATTTTTAAGTAAAGATTGTAGAAGAAATGTAAATGAAATTTCACATTTCTTCTATTTTTGATATTATTTTACATAGATTTTACATAAACATCTCTTTTATATCACCGTGTCTATATATAGTAAGTGTGGGAATAAAGGAGATTATTTATGACTATTTTTAATATATTTTCAATGCTAGGTGGTTTAGGCTTATTCCTATTTGGTATGAACATGACTTCCAACCACTTAGAAATCGCTGCAGGCGATAAGATGAAAATGATTTTAGAGAAGTTAACTTCAAATAGATTTGTTGCAGTAGTTGTTGGTGCTTTGATCACAGCTTTAGTTCAATCATCATCAGCTGTTACTGTAATGGTAGTTGGCTTCGTTAATTCAGGAATTATGCATCTACAGAATGCCGTATGGATTATTATGGGTGCTAATATCGGTACAACTACAACTGGCTTAATGGTTGCTTTTAAGATTACTGATTATGCACCATTAATCATCTTTATCGGCATTGTTTTATATTTATTCATGAAGTCTAAAAAGGGACAGGCAATCGGGGGAATCTTTACTGGTATCGGTTTAATTTTCTTAGGTATGGAAATGATGTCTTCTTCAATGGCTCCATTAAGAGAAGTTCCAGAGTTTGTAAGCTTATTAACTAAGTTCCAGAACCCAATCATCGGTATCTTAGTTGGTGCTTTATTTACTGCTATTATTCAAAGTTCAGCAGCTTCAATTGGTATTTTACAGGCTTTAGCTTTATCTAACGCTATTACTTTACCAAGTGCTGTATATGTTTTATTTGGTCAGAATATCGGTACTTGTATCACTAGCTTAATCGCTTCTATCGGTACTAATAGAAACGCAAAGAGAGTTACATTAATTCACTTATCATTCAACGTAATTGGTACAGCTATCTTCGTAATTATTAGCTTGATTTTACCATTTACAGATTTTGTGCAGTCTTTAACTCCAACAAATGTTGCTGCTCAGATTGCTAATACGCACTTAATCTTTAACGTAGCTACAACTTTAATCTTAATTCCATTTGGTACTTTACTTGTTAAGTTATCTTATAAGTTACTTCCAGAGGTTGAAGATTCTTCAAAGGATAATGGTAAGAAGTTATTATACATTGATAATTCATTAATCGCTTCTGAATATAAGATTGGTGCAGCAACAATTGTATTATCTAATATCTTCAAGGAAATTCAGCATATGATAGAAGTTGTTAGAGATAATGTTGATAGTGCATTTAATTTAGTTGGTAATTACAGTGAAGAAGGTTATCAGTTAGTTGAAAAGAATGAAGATTACGTCGATTTCTTAAATGAAAAGATTGTTGAATACACAGTAAATATTTCTTCATTCGATATTTCAAGTGAAGGTGTTAGAGCAGTAGCTAATTTCTTAGAAATTGTTTCTAACGCTGAAAGAGTTTGCGATAACGCAATGAATGTTGCTAGATCAGCAAAGACTTTACATGAATCAGGAAATGCATTCTCAACTGCTGCTTTAGAAGAAGTAGATGTTATGAGAGATTTATGTAATCAATTATTAGAAGAAGTAAATGTCTTAGATGTTGAAAGTTTAAGTGGTATCATTGAAAATGTTGATGCTATTGAGACAAACATCGGTAAAACAAACAAGGAATTCTCAAATAGTCAGTTACAAAGATTAAGAAATAACGAATGTACTATTGAAAAGAGTATTATTTTTAGTAAGATTTTAGGTGATTATGAAGAGATTGGCGATTGCTGTATTGAAATCGCTGATGATTTCTATGAATTAAGAAAGACTTTACAATCAATTAATATCAACGTAGAAAATTAAATAGAAAAGGAGGAAAAGGTATGGCATTAATCTATATCGTAGAAGATGATGAAAGCATAAGCGAAATTGAAATGATCGCCTTAAAGAATAGTGGTCATACAGTTTTAACTTTTCCTAATGCAAAAGCATTCTTTACTAAAACTAATGAAGTTATACCTGATTTAGTTATCTTAGATATTATGCTTCCTGATATGGATGGAAATGAAGTTGTCAGAAAATTAAGAAAGACAGCTGAAATGAAGAAAACTCCAATCATGATGGTAACAGCAAAAAATAGTGAGATGGATATGATTAGATCATTAGACAATGGTGCTGATGACTATATCACTAAACCTTTCTCAATTATTGAGCTAATCACAAGAGCTAAGGTATTACTAAGAAGAAATGAAGCAGATGATTCAATATTAACTTTAGATAATATTGTGATTAATCAGAAAAGACATACTGTTTTGATCAATGATGAACCAGTAGAACTAACATATAAAGAATATCAGTTATTAAAGTATTTAATTATTCATAAATCAATTGTATTATCAAGAGAGAGTATTATGGAAAATGTGTGGGGAGACGAATACTATGAAACTAGAACAGTCGATGCTCACATTAAGACATTAAGAAAAAAGCTTGGTGAATCAGGGGAGAGAATCCGTACTGTTAGAAGTGTTGGTTACGTTATAGAATGAAACAAAGAATTAGAACTAGTTTAATACTTATTGCCTTTATTGCAGTTTTCACTACGACTTTTTCTATTGCTTTATATTACTATAACTTGTTTCAAACTCAAGTCAAAACAGACTTAAGAAACGCTGCATTACTATTAGAAAACTATGATTTTACAAATTCTAGTTTAGGCACTACTGTAGAAAGTGATATAAGAATTACTGTAGTAGATTCTGATGGTACAGTTTTATACGATAATGACATTCAAAATAGTATCTTAGATAAGCATAGTGATAGACCAGAAGTAATTGACGCTTTTGCTTTAGGAACTGGAGAAGCTATTAGAGTATCTGATACTTTGGGTATGAATACTTATTACTACGCTGTTAAGTTGCCAAATAATACCGTATTAAGATTAGCTAAGGATTCTAAAAACTTAACTAATGTCTTCTTACAGTCATTACCATTAATTGGTACTATTAGTGTTTTAATTATTGCTTTCTGTATTAGCATCTCTACTTGGTTAACTAAAAAGATGCTTGAACCAATTGAGGAAACAGTTAATCATTTAGAAGATCCATCAATCAAGCCTGAATATAAAGAGTTAATTCCATTTATCTCGACAATTCAAAAGCAGCACGCAGATATTTTATCTGCTGTTAAAGTAAGACAGGATTTTTGCGCCAATATTTCTCATGAGTTGAAAACGCCATTAACTGCTATTTCAGGGTATGCTGAGCTAATTGAAAACAAGATGGTTGATGAAAAGAAACAAGTTGAATTTGCGGGAGAGATTCAAAGAAATGCCCATAGATTAGTAACGCTAATTAACGATATTATTAGATTATCCGAACTTGATAATATCAAGGAAATTGAATTAGAAGAAGTTGATTTCTATAAGTTAATTAAAGAAGCTATTCCTAACCTAAATGAATTGGCTAAGCAGAAAAATGTAACGATTCATTTTGATGGTCAGCCAATAAAGCTATTATCAAACAGCTTACTTCTTGAAGAATTAGTATACAACTTATGTCAGAACGCTATTCAATATAATGTTGAAAATGGACATGTATATTTAAAGCTTGAAAAGCTTGATAATGAAATAGTCTTTACAGTTAAGGATACTGGTATTGGTGTTCCTAAAGATCAACAAAAGAGAATATTTGAAAGATTCTATCGAGTTGATAAAAGCCGCTCAAAAAAGACTGGTGGTACTGGTTTAGGCTTAGCTATTGTTAAACATATAGTTGAAGCAATAGATGCTACTATCACTTTAGAAAGCGATGGTAAAAAAGGTACTACAGTTACCGTAACATTCTAAATATCTAATTTACTGCTTACTATGTAGGTAGTAATTTTTTTGTGATTGATAATAGCTTAACAATTAAGTGTGATTAGTTGACGCTATTATGCTATAATACGTATGGTGATTTATTATGAAAATTATTATTGCTACTGGTGGAACTGGTGGTCATATATATCCTGCTACAGCTTTAGCCGATAAGCTAATGGCGGATGACTCAACAAATGAAATTTTATTTATCGGTAATTATGACAGAATGGAATCAACAGAGATTCCTAAATTAGGTTATAGATTCATAGGTATCAAGGCTGCTAAGTTCAATGAGGCTTCTCATAAATTGAACGCTTTAAAAGTGCTTTACAGCTCATTTAAGCAGTGTTTAACAATCGTTAAGGATTTTAATCCTGATGTAGTTTTAGGCTTTGGTGGCTATGTTACAGTACCTGTAATTATGGCTTCTGTAAAATTAAAGAAGAAGACAATCATCCATGAGCAGAACTCTTTGGCTGGTTTGGCTAATAGAACATTAGCTCACTTTGTTGATAAGATTGTTATTTGCTATGAAGCAGTTAGAGATTCTTTCCCTAAAAACAAGGTTGTCGCTTTAGGTAATCCTAGAGAAAGTGCTTCATTAGACTTTATTAAAGATAAGCAAATCTTCCAGCAGTTTGGTTTAGATTGCGATAAGAAGACATTACTAATCGTTATGGGTTCATTAGGATCTGTTACAGTAAACCAAAAGATGATTGGTATTTTAGAAGGATTAAAACTTAGAGATTTCAATACATTATACGTTACTGGAAGAAACAATTATGAAACATTCAAAAATGAAGTAGAAGAATCTAACAATGTTAAGATTGTTCCTTATATCAATCAATTTAATATTGCAGGTAATTGTGCTTTAGTTATGTCTAGAGGTGGAGCTACAAGTGCTAGTGAATATATGGCATTAGGTGTTCCAACAATTATCGTTCCTTCACCATACGTAACAAACAACCATCAGTTTATTAATGCTAAGGCATTATTAGATAATGGTGCTTCAGTATTATTAGAAGAAAAGAATTTATCAGTTGAAAGTGCCTTAGGTATTATCGATGAATTGATGAATGATCCTGAAAGATTAGAGAGCATGTCAAAAGCTGCTAAACAGATGTCACATCCTAATGCAGCATATGACTTTATTGATTTAATTAAGAAGTTGGCAGGTAAGAAATAATGAGAGATATAATCTTAGAAAACTTACTTGAATATAGTGAGGTAGAAACTGAAAGAGACTTTACTAGCCTTACTACATTTAGAGTAGGTGGTAAGGTTAGATATGTTGTATATCCAAACTCATTATTTAATCTTAGTGCAGTATTAAGAATACTTAATACTAATAAAGTACCATACAAGGTATTAGGAAATGGTTCTAATATTCTTCCATCAGATGATTATTATGATGGTGCTATTATCAAGTTAACAAGATCTTTAAATAACTATCAGTTTGATGAGGATTTACTTATTGCGGAAGCTGGTTGTTCGATTATCTCTTTAGCTTATAAAGCATTAGATAAGGAATTATCTGGATTAGAATTTGCCAGTGGTATTCCTGGTACTGTTGGTGGATGCGTATTTATGAATGCAGGTGCTTACAAAGCAAGCATGTCAGATTTAATCGAAGAAGTTCAAGTTTTAAAGGGCGATGAATTTGTTTGGTTAAAAAATGAAGAATGCCAATTTGGCTATAGAACAAGCATCTTCTCAAAGAATCCTGATTTAATCATTACAGCTATTAAGATGAGATTAAAGAAGGGAAATAAAGAAGAGATTAAGAATTTGATGGCAAATAGACAACAAAGAAGAATGGAAACTCAACCGCTAGAATATCCTAGTGCTGGTAGTACATTTAGAAATGTTAATGATGGATTTGCCTGGAAGTACATTGATGAAATCGGCTATCGTGGTAAGATGGTTGGTGGAGCAATGGTCTCAACAAAACATTCAAACTTTATTATCAATCACAAAAATGCTACAGCAAGTGATATTATGACATTAGCGAATGAGATAACAGTTAAAGTTAAAGAGAAGTTTGATGTTGATATGATTATGGAAGTGGAGAAATTCAATTGGAACAACAAGTAAATGATTCGATTTTTATTGAACTAGATAAACCTGAAATTCAACCTGAACCAAAAAAGAGAAAGCTTAAGCTTTGGGTAAAATTAATTTTGGCTCTTTTAGTTGTGGCTGCAGGCATCTTAATTTACTTATCAAGTGATGCTTCTAATATTAAGAGCATTAAAGTTATCAATAACACATTTGTTTCTGATAGTTATATCAAAGAAATATCTGGATTAACATTGGATGATAAATTTATTCTTTATTTCTTAAAGAATCCAGAAAACAAAATGAAGAAAAATCCTTTGATCGATGATGTCAAAGTTTACCAGGAATCCGGTAATTCAATTGTTATAGATGTAAAGGAAAACTTAATTGTCGGTTATGAAATTAACGATAATTCTAGCAATTTGATTCTTACTAGTGGCGAAAAAGTTAAGTTTGATGCTAAGATTATTAATAATCTTGCCTTACTTCCTTTATTTTCAGCAGTAAGGGATGATCAGATAGTTCCTATCGCAAATGCTTTAGGAAATGTGAATATGGATATACTAATGCGTATATCTGAAGTTCATAACGTTGCATTTACCTATGACTTTAATATGGTAAAGCTTGTTATGGATAATGGTTACTATATTTTTTCAAGCGTATATGGTTTAAGATATATTGATAACTATATTGATATTATCGCAACTAACAAGGACGCAAAAACAAAGTGTATTCTAATTATAGAAGAATACGAAAAGGCAGCATTAATGAGCTGTAAAGAAATTGATACTTACAGAGCTGGTTATTCGAATGATGCAGAACAGCCAAGCAATGGAGATAAAAACTAAGGAAAGGAATTAGACTTTTTATGGCAATGAAGAAAAATAGCGATTTAGGTGTTATCAATGTAACAGATGGTGCTATCGCATCTTTAACAGGGGCAGCTGTTAGTGAGTGCTATGGCGTAGTAGGTATGGCAAGCAAACAGATTCTTAAGGATGGTTTTGCTCAGTTATTAAAGAAAGACAATTACCAGAAAGGTGTAGTAGTTAAGTTAACTGATAAAGGTGTTGAATTAGACATCTACATCATCGTTTGTTATGGTGTTAAGGTTATCGAAGTTGTAAGTGAAGTACAGAAGAAGATCAAGTACGAATTAGAAAATGCTTTAGATATCGATTTTGCAGCTATCAATGTATTTGTACAGGGCGTTAAGGTTATCGAATAGGTGAACTAATATGAAAATACTTGATTGTAAGAATTTTAAGGGGATGCTTGTTTCTGCAGCAAACAATTTAGAAAACAAGCATGAAGAAATTGATAAATTGAATGTTTTCCCTGTACCAGATGGTGATACTGGTACAAACATGAAGATGACTTTCTGTCATGCAGTTGAAGTTACAGCAGCTAACATCAATGATTTTGTTGGTGATACTGCAAAGTTTTTAAGCAAACAGATGCTTATGGGTGCTAGAGGTAACTCAGGTGTTATCTTATCTCAAATTTTCAAGGGTTTAGCTAAAGGCTTAGATGGATTACAAAAGGCAACTGTTGAAGATGTTGCTAAGGCTGTAGTAAATGGTTCTAAGGTAGCTTATAAGGCTGTTATGAGACCTGTTGAAGGAACTATCTTAACTGTCTGTAGAGAATCAGCAGAATATGCTATGCATTTCTTTGAAACTAATCCAAATATCTCTATTGAAGAATATTTTGATTTCTGGTTAAAGGAAGCTAAGGAATCTTTAAATAGAACTCCTGAACTATTACCTGTATTAAAAGAAGTAGGTGTAGTTGACTCTGGTGGAGCTGGCTTAGTAACAATTATCGAAGGTATGGTTGCTTATCTTCATAATAGTCCAATCGCTTTAAAGGGTGCTGAAGAAGCAACTGAAAAGCATGATGATGGATATTGTGTAGAAGTAGCTTGCGACTTAAATGATTTATATAAGAAGGAATTCAATCCTGATAGATTAAAGAATTCTTTAGGTAGAAATAATGACGATATCAAGTTAGTTAGAGAAAATAACTTAGTTAAGTTACATGCTCATTCAAAGACTCCTGGTGATGTATTAAATACAATGCAGCGCTTTGGCGATATGGTTACTATCAAAGTTGAAAAGCTTTCTGAAGGACATACTGAACTATTCACATTTGATAATGTTGTAGTTAAGGAACATACAAAGTATGCATTAATCTCTGTATGTAATGGTAAGGGTATTGAAGAACACTTCAAAAACGTAGGAGTAGATTACATGGTAAGTGGTGGGCAGACAATGAACCCTGCTACTGAAGATTTCGTTAATATCATCAATGAAGTTAATGCTGATCATGTTATTATCTTACCTAACAACTCTAATATCATTTTAGCTGCTAACCAGGCTAAGGATATTGTTGATGATAAGGATGTTTATGTATTACCAACTAAGAGCATTCCTCAGGGTATTTCAGCATGTATCGCGTTCAATTTCGATGGCGAGATGGAAGAAAACATTGAGAGCATGAATGAAGCTGTTTCTTTAGTAAAGACAGGTTCAGTTACTACTGCTATCAAGGATACAACTTATAACTCATTAGAAATCAGAAAAGATGATTTCATGGGTATCTGTGAAAAAGAAGTAATCGTTGCTACTACAGATATGATGGAAGCAGCACAAACTACAATGGATTCATTAATCGAAGATGAAAGTGGTTATGTTACTATCATCTACGGTAGTTCAATTGATGAAGCTACAGCACAGCAGTTATTAGATTATGTAGTAGATAAATATGAGCTTGAAGGCGAACTAATTAGTGGCCAGCAAGACTTATATCCATTTGTAATAGGAGTAGAATAATAGAAATATTATTCTTTTCTTTATATGACAGTTAAAGTTACACCAAAGAAAAAAGAAGGATTACTTGCCTTAGGAATTAACGATGTTAGTGAAGTAGTAAATTACTATCCATATCGTTATGAGGTAATAGAAGATATTCATCCAAGCTTATGGAAGGTTGGAGAGAAAATTGTTGTGGAAGGTAGAATTATATCTAAACCTAAGATGACATATTATCGTGGTAAGAATTCTATAGTTTA
Source organism: Erysipelotrichaceae bacterium (assembly GCA_045599505.1). Taxonomy (GTDB): domain Bacteria; phylum Bacillota_I; class Bacilli_A; order Erysipelotrichales; family Erysipelotrichaceae; genus UBA1783. Next base: position 20,905 of record JAZRWC010000028.1, read on the forward strand.
TACAGAGATTGAGACTGATTACAATAATTATAAAATCAGTATTTTTAATCGTCCTTGGTTAAGTAAACTTCAAGTTGGTGAAACTGTTACTGTTTTTGGAAAATATGAAGGTTCCAGCAAAATCCTTGTCAGCAATCTAAATACAATCCCTTTAAAAGAACAGATTGGAATTAAGCCAATCTATTCCTTAAAGGATAAGCTTCCTGAAAAGTACTTTATCAAGCTTGTAAATGATGTCTTAGAAGATGAGAAGGATGATATAGTTGATTTTATCCCATATAGATACATCAAGAAATATGATTATCTAGATAGATTTACAGCTATTAAAAATATTCATCAACCAAAGGATACATATAGTTTAACTCAAGGGTTAAAGACTCTTAAATATGAAGAGTTCTTAAAGTTTAACATCCATATGATTTTACGTAAAAACGAAAATCAGATACAAAATGAAGGATTTGCTAAACCTTTTGATGAATCAAAAATAAACAAGTTTATTGAGAAACTTCCATATAAACTAACTAATGATCAACTAAAGAGCTTAAAAGAGATTTTAGAAGATTTAAAATCACCTAAGCAGATGTATAGAATCTTACAGGGTGATGTTGGTAGTGGTAAGACAGTAGTAGCTTTAATTAGCATGTATGCAGCTTATTTAGCTGATAAACAGGCTGTTTTAATGGCTCCAACTGAAATACTTGCTAAGCAGCATTTTAGAAATATGAAAGCTCTATTTGAGGGTACTAGCGTAAAATGTGAAGTGCTTTACTCAAGTATGGATACTAAGGAAAAGAAAAGAATATTACAAGGCTTAGAAGATGGAAGCATCGATTTAATTTGTGGAACTCATTCTGTATTCCAGGAAGCGGTAATCTATAAATCTTTAGGATTAGTAATTACAGATGAACAACATCGTTTTGGTGTTAAACAAAGACAACAATTATTATTGAAGGGAAGCTATCCTGATGTTTTAATGATGTCAGCAACGCCTATCCCTCGTACTTTGGCTACAGGATTATATGGTGATTTAGATGTAAGTACTATTAATGAAACACCTAATAAAGGTAAGGTTATTCATTCTACATTAATCAAGCAGAATTCATTCATCCCAAAGATTGATGAGATTGAAGATTTACTAGCTAAAGGTAATCAAATGTATGTAATTTGTCCAGCTATTGATGAAGAAAGTACTACTGGTAGAAACGTCAACAGTATCTATCAGAATCTAAAGATGTACTTTAAAAATCGTTATGAAGTTGGCTTACTTCATGGTCAAATGACTGCAGAAGAAAAACAAGAAGCTCAAGACAATTTCTTAGCAAATAAATATCAAATTTTAGTTTCTACTACTGTAGTAGAAGTAGGGGTTGATGTTAAAAATGCTAATATCATGGTTATCTATGATTCAAATAGATTTGGCTTAAGTCAATTACACCAACTTAGAGGTAGAGTTGGTAGAGGTGAAAAGGAAGGATACTGTTACTTCCTAACTGGAAGTAGCGAAGAAGAAGCTATTAAGAAGCTTGAATTTATCACTTCTGAATCAGATGGCTTTAAGATTAGTATGTATGATCTTTCTTTAAGAGGACCTGGTGATATATTAGGTTATCGCCAATCAGGGTTACCTCAATTTGTTTTAGCTAATATCATTGATGATTCCAAAATCTTATATGAATCATTAGATGATACAAAAGAAATATTA
>JAZRWC010000029.1:0-17492 GCA_045599505.1 Erysipelotrichaceae bacterium
ATTTCTTTTTTATCCTCTATTGTTAGTTTTGCCATATAAAAATGAACCCTCCCATCTGGCGCGAAATTTATTATGATAGGCTAGCCTATCATAATAAATTCTTTGTCCAAACTTTTGGGTTCACTTCATTTTGACCCTTTAGTTGTAATAATTCAAATTACTTGTTTAAAGCAGCCTTAGCCTGTGCAACGATTGCTGAGAATCCCTTAGGATCGTGGATAGCAATTTCGCTTAACATCTTTCTGTTAATATCGATGTTAGCAACCTTTAAACCGTGCATTAAGTTTGAGTAGTTGATATCGTTTAAATGAGCTGCAGCGTTAATACGAGCAATCCATAACTTTCTCATTTCTCTCTTTAACTGTCTTCTGTCTCTGTAAGCATACTTTAATGAATGCATTACCTGTTCATGAGCTGTACGGTAGATGGCATGTTTAGAACCGAAATAACCCTTAGCTAACTTTAATACTCTCTTATGACGTCTGTGTGTAACAGGACCTGTTTTTACTCTTGGCATTTATTCGTTTCCTCCCTACTTCTGTAATAAGAACTTAACTCTCTTGTAGTCTGTCTTGTGTACAAGAGATGACTTTCTTAAATGTACCTTCTGCTTGTGTGTCTTTCTTGGAGCTAAATGAGAAGTATATGCGTGGCTTCTCTTTAACTTACCTGAACCAGTTACTTTAACTCTCTTAGCTAAAGCTCTCTTTGTTTTCATCTTAGGCATAATTAGTTTCCTCCAACCTTTACTTTCTTACTGGTGATAATGTACAAGACATTGTATTGCCTTCTAAATTAGGCTGCTTGTCTACACTAGCAACTTCCTTTAGTTCTTCGATAAAGCTTTCCATGATCTTCTTACCAACATCTTGGCGAGTCATCATTCTTCCTCTGAATCTCATGTCAACCTTGACCTTGTTACCGTCTTCGATCCAGCCTCTAGCTTGCTTAACTTTAGTGTTAAAGTCGTTAGTGTCGATTACTGGTGAAAGTCTTAAAGACTTAACTTCAGTAACATGCTGGTTCTTCTTCGCTTCCTTTGCCTTCTTCTGCTGTTCAAAACGATACTTACCGTAGTCTAAAATACGACATACTGGTGGAGTAGCCTTAGCAGCAACACAAAGTAAGTCCAATTCGTATTCGTACGCCTTGTTAATTGCGTCGAAACGTCCCATTACTCCTAACTGTTCTCCATTAGGACCAATGACTAATACTTCTTTAAAACGGATGGCCTCATTGACTAAATCGTCAGGCATATTTTTCTTTGCTATACAAAACACCTCAATCTTTCTAAAAGAAAAGTGGGCATTGCACCCACTAAAATCAATCTAAGTTATTGATAGTAGCTGTTGACCTATATCCTTTGGATATCAGGTGAGAAGGGGTGCTTCTTCTTTCCACAATTCTTTCGCTAAATAATATTAACAAATATATACCTTACTGTCAACATTTTTCGTTGATTTTATCGGCATTTTTTGAACTTTTTCTTCTCTATTTTATTTGAGATTTAACCTCTCTAATATTGTTTCTTTTTCCTCTTCAGTAAAGTCCATTTGAACAAGAACATCATTAATATTTAGATTAGTCAAGTTAATCATTTTAAAAAATGTCTCAATCTTTCCTTCTAGTTTTCCTTCGTTTTTACCTCTAAGGAACTCACTTTCAAGACTTTCTTTTATCTCTTGATCATGGACACTCAAAAATCCAAACATAGCTTTCCTCTCCTTGTCATTTGCCTCTATCTGGTAATCTAATTTTAGCACATCACACCTGTCAAATAAAGTTTTCTCATCGCTAAAGAACAAGGACATTAGTCGAAGAATTTTATTTTTATTCTTATCTATCTCACTGTATGGATACAATAATATTATTCTCAATTTATCGAAAATTACTTCATCAAATCCTTTTTCGCCAGTAAACTCTTGATTTATTTTAAACGATACCACTTCTCCTTTTCTTTTTTTCGCTGATTTTTCATCGGTAATGATCCAAACAGAATACACCTTTTTTAGTTTTTGATAGTCCATTGAAGAAAATCCAGGTTTACTATTTCTTTGTCTATCTATCAGTCTGCAACCGTAATATATTGCTCTATTAATAAGTTGGTCTTCCCTTTGATAGTATCCTTGTGGTTCTAAATCGATATAGATTCCTATGTCGTCTTTACTATTTGGAAGTCTTGCTGAGAACAATACATCATACCTAATAGTTGAATCAGGTATTATTGAATCTGTTGAAGGTTCCACTTCGCCAAGCATACCCTTTATTTCCTTTATTGATAGATCTTTATATTCATCAATATGATGTTTAACAATACCTGCCCTTATGTTTTCTCCCTTTAGAATCTCTTTACTAGCTTCATCAAATGTCATTTCATAATTCCTCCTATATTGTAATAGTTGGATTAGGTGACTTTTCCCATATATTTAGCGTAATAAAACTCCTGGCTGAGAACGACCAGGAGTTTCATCTATTTTTAGAAAGGAGAAGAATTTTATTCCTCTATAACACTTACACTATATCCATACCACTTTAATGGAACTGGATCTAGAATTCTTGTAGAGGAACCAATTTCCTCTAAATGCTTGTTAGCCTTTTGGAACCATTCATCCTTAGTACAGTTGATTGGAGATCTTAATAGTCCATCTGGATGTACTGGTAAGGCTAACTGTCCACCAAATTGATCTAATGTTTCCGCAAACTGCTCTGGAGTGTACTTTGAAGAAGATTGCTTAAATACGATATTTGGTGCGTACTTCTTACATACTTCAAAGTCGTTATTGAAATAGAATGAATTTGGCTGACCACCTAAGATAACGATTCTAATATTATCTTTAGTTGTTAAAACATAGTTTACATATTCAATAGAGCCCATGATACCTGCCATATTAGCTGCATCAGAATCCTCTACTGCCATTCTATGTTCTTTCTTATATCCAATAGTATTGTTGTTTCCTCTTGGGAAAGTGTGCTTACCTCTGAATGCTTCTAATGTGAAGTCTTCAAATTCTAACTTTTCATTTGGGAATACAGGATATAACTCATTACAATTAATATTGTAATGTTCAGCCAAAGCCTGTGCACTCATTGCACCACAAACAACTTTTGGATGATAGTTTTCACATAAGTAACCTAAATCTAAAGTATGGTCACCATGTGTATGAGAAATGATTACATAATCTGCGCCTTGGTAGTCCATCCATTCACTTGGAATGTCATAACTACCACTAGCCATATACTTATCTTTCTTACCACCAACATTCATTGAATGACAAGGGTCAATTACGATTTCCTTACCATTAGGAAGGATGATCTCGTAACATGCAAAGTTGATATATCTAAACTTTATACCTTTAAGTTGCATAACAAATCTCTTTTAATTAGGCAACAACCCAGATAAAGCTAGATAAGAACATACCGATAACTACGCCACCTAAAACGTTTGAACCCTTAGCATAAGCGATAGCACCACCAACGATAGCAGCAACACCTAAAGGGATAGAAACCTTTAATGCACAGATGATGAATAATGGGCCCATGTACTGTGACATCTGATGTCCAACGCCCATCATGATATCAGCACCACCAGCTGTAATTCCATCTGGGATTAATTTACGAATAGCCATAATGATAACACCTTCAACTGCACCTAATACTGCACCACAAACTAATGAAGCAACGAAGTTTTCTAAGATCCAAGTTGCACCAAATGAAGCGATCATAGCAGGAGCAAAGCAACCTAAAGTTACCATCATACCGCCACCGATATCTAATAAGCCAACCATTGGTCCTTCTAATACTCTAGCGATAACGAAGCCAACACCCATTGAACTCATTGCAGCCCAGTTTCTTTCATTTACGAAAACGTTCTGAGCAACACCATTAAATGAACCTACACCATAAGTCATGTATACATAAATTGTTGTGAAAACACCAGCACCCATAATAGCTAATAATGGGATGAACATGATGTCTTTCATAAATAACTGTCTCATCTTTGACATATACTAAATCCTCCTATTATTAACCTAATAATCCGCCAACTGCAGCGAATGCAGCGAAGAACTTAGGCCAGAATCCACGGAAGTATGCAATTGTAATCCAAATTACTAACATCATAACGATGAAGATTACAGATACCTTGCTCTTAATACCATTAGATTCGATTGTCTTACCAGTTAATACACCTAAGATTAAACCTGAACAAGCATTACCAGTTACTAAGTAAGCGAAACCACCCATTAATAAACCACATACTGCAGTGTAAGGTCCATTGTCTAAGCAAGCGATTAAGTATAAAATCTGCATGATTAACATCATGTAATCAGCAGCTGGAGTTAAAGCTAACATCATATTAGCAGTAACAAATGAAGGAACTAAGTCACTTGATAAATTTAATACTGAGTAAACAACAGCACCAACAATTGAACAAACGATTGCCATCTTCCAAGGATCCTTAACTGTGTTTTCAGTATCCTTATCCTTTAATAATAAGATAGCAGCACCGAAGTTAGGAACTGTACGGTGTAAGAAATCCTGGCCTAAACCACCAAATGATAAGTTATCAGCCCAGCTCTTTAATAACCAAGATAAACCAAATGAGAAATGAGAAACTGGTGAACCCATACAAGCGTTTAATTCACCTAAAGTTCTCCAAGCACCAGCAGCCATTACTTCTGGAGCGTAGAACATTCTAGCGTTTAATGCACCAACTGAGAATCCACATAATGCACCAACAACGATAGAAGCTATTAATAATCCAATATTCATAATATTCTCCTTAAATTAGACCTTTAAAACGGTCATTTCAATTTCTACTTCAATTTTGACAAAGTAGGTTGCTCTCTTTCTAGGAAAGAAAAATAATAAAAACTTCTCTGTATATTCCTTAGTTGTGTTTTCAAGCACTTCCGCAGAAACTGCCTTCATATACACAATTGGGTATTCAGTCTTTTTATATGCTTCATATTGAAGCTTATGGAAAGCATCAGAAATCGCATCATTTAAAGATTTCTTGCTTGTTCCATCGATAATTACCTTTTCACAAGTTACAACTAAATTATTCGCCATGTAACTCTCTCCAAGCATTAACAACTGCTACACCAATTTCTTCACTGTCCTGGAATGGACCACCAACTACAACGCATCCCTGCTTAATAGCGTTAGCGAACTGAGTTGGATTCTTCATCTGCTGAGTTGCCTTATATCCATACTTATTCTGTGCAGATAATGCACCAGCACCACCGCTACCACAGAAGCTTAATCCGATATCAGCATTGTTTTCATGCATAACATCGCCTAACTTCATATCAGCTAAAACACCAGGAATACAAATAGCTGTACCACCTGCTTTTTCAACTCCAGCAGCAATCTTCTGACCTTTGCCCATTCTATGTCCAATAACTACTAATGGTTTATTCATTTTCAGTTCCTCCTTTCCTACTATCAGCGAGAGTTAAGTAGATGGCCATCAAATATACTTCACTCTCTTTATTTAAAATCTGATATTTTTGAAACAATGGTTGCAATAAATCTGCAGCCTTTTGTTTGTTCCCAACTGGTAATTCAAATGCACTCTCATCGATTTCGATATCTGAACATTCATTTTTTTGAATTCTCAAGATCATCTCAAATACGTGATTAGCAAACTGCATTGAATATTCCTGAGCGATTTGAAAATCAATACTAGATAACCCATTTTCAAAGCATGTGATATCTTCAATTGTATTTGCATCAATTTCACTCGATCTATTAACGTTTTCTTTTATCAATTCAAATAGGTTCATAACTACCTCACATTCTCATTTTAACAATTGACTTTCTTTTGGAAAATATTCATTAATCCACTCCAAAATGCAATAATTCATTTATTTCCTAAACAATGAAATTAGTCATTTTTATTTAGAATTATGTATCTTAAAATAGCTATAGATTCGACAGGATCGATGAATATATTCAATAATTTTGACACTTTATCTAAAAATTCGATGACCATATCAAATTCATATCGGTATTGTTCTTTCATTTCTTCATAGTCATAAACTATCAAGAAATCTTGGTTTGTCCATCTTTCAACTGACATAACAATGTGTGCTAATAAACCTTGTACTAACACGTAATTGTTTCTTTCAATTCTGGCTGGATAAATACTAGCTAACAAATTCATCGCTTCCATAACTACACTAGCAACTTGGTAATAAGAAACATTGTTTCCATAAATATTATTGGCATTTTCAATTTCAACAGGTTCAATACTCTGTAAATCAGTTTCATGACCCGTATTAATTAAATGTTTCTTTATCTTGTTAACCTGCCATATTGATTCTCTTATCTTTGTTAATTCTTTTTCTGACAAGAACGGTGAAACAATAATATAAGGTGTATCTATATTGCTTGGAAGATCTACTGTCGAAACAATTAAATCTATATTTTTCAAGAACTCAGCATCCTTATAAATATCGATATATGGCTTAATTAATGTGATATGAATCTCAGGGAAAGCATTCATAATTCTATTTGTTAAAAGTCTACTCGCTCCAACTCCAGAGTTGCAGACAACCATTACTCTTGCTTCATTGATACTTTCTTGCTTTTCTAAATATAAGCAGATATACAATGTAACAAAGCCAATCTCATCATCAGTAAATGTAATTCCCTTATAATACTTAGTAAATTCATTAGATGCACTTTTAGCTATATTAAACGCTTCAATATTATGTAATTTGATTTCAGAAAGTAGTGGATTATCCAATGAGTATCCATACATCTGTCTTTCTAAAGTTGTTTGTAAATGCATCGTTAAATCATGTTTCAATTGGACAATGTCATACATTAAGTTTGGACGTAATTCGATGATCTTATCGATCATCACTTCCAAGCCCTTTTCAAAATCCTTATCTAATTCTAGTGAAGGAAGAGTTGGATTTTTGAATGATGTACATTGATATAAGATTTTATAGAACGCAGAAGATAAAGGTAATTCATAATCACTGTTTTCTTTTACATAGTTAACTAGCTTCTCAATAGCTTCAGGTACACTATCAATAATGTTTTCTTCTTCTAGTAAAGGAACTAAGATATAGAAAGTTGTCATTACCACAAATTCCCTACGATTAGTAATTAAGAAATCTCCACTCTCACCTAAATAATCAGCTAACTGCTCAACAAAGCAACTGCACTCGTAAAGAACATCCTCTTGCTTTACTAAAGCGTCTACATAAGATTCCAATTCCTTTTTAAATAGTAAGTCCCTTAATAGTTGTGCCTTATTGACATCTCTTCCAGTAATCTTAAAACCTTTTGACTTAATACCTTTTAATCTCAAACTATACTCATTTAAAGTTACATCTAAATCCTCTATATTTCTGATTAATGTTCCTTTAGAAACATAGAATAAATCAGAAAGATAATTTAGAGTTATATACTCATTTGAATGAGCAAGAATAGTTAAAATTAGTAAATCTCTTCTAATTTCGTTATCAAATACTACGAAATCGGTTAAATCAAAATTCTCATTAATCTGTTTAACAATTGGAGCTTTTGAGATAATTCTCATTCCTACATGTGGTATTTTTTCAAATACACAATCATACTCCTTTAAAAAATAGGTTATTTCATTGATATCGCTTCGAATGGTTCTAATAGATACATCGTAAGCATTAGCTAAAGCAGTAGCCGTAATGTATTGTTTAGAATTTTCCAATTTTTCTAGAATATCCAATTGTCTTTTATTTAAAACTATTTGCATAAAACCTCTCCCAACAACTAAAGTATAACCAATTAATGGTGAAACAAATAACATTTATCATAACCCAAATGGTGCAATATTTGAACTAAAAAAGGACGATTTCTCGTCCTTAAGTAAAACATTTAGGCGTTATATGTTCCAGCTGCAGTATTTCCACCATGACCTGTCCAGTTTGTATGGAAATGTTGGCCTCTTTCTTTGTCTACTCTTTCATAAGTGTGTGCACCGAAATAGTCTCGCTGTGCCTGTAATAAGTTTGCAGGTAAATTAGCTGTTGTATAGCCATCAAAATATGATAAAGCAGCACTGAATGCAGGCATAGGAATACCAGCACTTACAGCGTAAGATACCACTTCTCTCCAACTATCAACTAGGCCACTTACTACTTCAAAGAAATAATCGTCTAATAATAAGTTGCTTAATTCAGGATTCTTATCATAAGCTTCCTTAATCTTACCTAAGAAGACGCTTCTGATAATACATCCACCTCTCCACATTAAGGCAATACCACCATAGTTTAAATTCCAGTTGTATGTCTTTGCAGCTTGTCTCATTAATACATAACCTTGAGCATATGAGACAATCTTACTAGCGTATAATGCCTTTCTTAAAGCTTCAATAAAGTGCTTCTTATCACCTTCAAATGGCTTAATAGTTCTATTGTACTTAGCAGCAGCTACTACTCTATTATCCTTTAATGCGCTTAAGCATCTAGCAAATACAGCTTCACCAATTAATGTTAATGGGCTTCCTTCATCAAGTGCACTAATAGCTGTCCATTTACCTGTACCCTTCTGTCCAGCTGTATCTAAGATCTTATCTACAACTGCTTCACCATTTTCATCTTTATACTTTAAAATCTGAGATGTAATCTCAATTAAGTAAGAATCCAATTCTGTCTTGTTCCACTCATCAAAGATTTCACCCATCTCTTCATTTGATAGCTTTAATCCATCTCTCATTAACTGATATGCTTCACATATTAACTGCATATCACCATATTCGATACCATTGTGTACCATCTTTACGAAGTGACCTGCACCATTTTCACCAACGTAATCACAACAAGGTGAACCATCTTCTACATGAGCGCTGATAGCCTGGAAAATAGGTTTGATAGCTTCCCAACCTTTTTGGCTTCCTCCGGGCATTAATGAAGGTCCATTTAATGCTCCTTCTTCTCCACCAGAAACACCACTACCTACATAATATAATCCTTTAGATTCTACATATTCAGTTCTTCTAATAGTATCTGGGAAATGTGAGTTACCACCATCGATGATAACATCCCCTTCTTCTAAAACATTTAATAGCTGGTCAATGAAGCTATCAACTGCTTCACCAGCCTTAACCATTAACATAACCTTTCTTGGCTTTGCTAAGTTTTCCTTCAATTCTTCTAAAGAATGACAACCGATAATATTCTTACCCTTTGCTCTTCCATTTACAAAGTTATCTACCTTAGCAGTTGTACGATTATATACTGCTACTGTAAATCCCTTTGATTCCATATTCATAACTAGGTTTTCACCCATAACGGCTAAACCAATTAGTCCGATATCTGCTTTTTTCATACTCAATTCCTCCAATTACACTCTATCAATAATTGGATTAATGAAAAACAATCAATAGATTCTTTATTGGTGCAAATAACAAACTATCTTACCAAATACTACTTTCCTATTTCTTTCTTAACTGCCACATAGCTATAGCGCTACAAGCAGCAACATTTAATGAATCAACATTATTGCTCATTGGAATCTTTACCACAAAATCACAATTGTCAATTGTTTTTTCTTTTAAGCCAGGTCCTTCAGAGCCTAACAATATCGCTAATTTATCTTGTTTTTGAAGTAAATCTTCTTCAATAGAAATCGTATTGTTTCTTAAAGCCATACCGACTGTTTTAAAACCATACTTCTTAACATCATCAATATCATCGATATACCCATAATCAATATTGAAGACATTCCCCATAGATACTCTTGTGCTTCTCTTATACAAAGGATCAGTACAATCATTAGTTAATAAAATACAATCCATATTTAAAGCAGCTGCATTTCTAAATATTGATCCCATATTAGCTGGATTAACCACATTTTCTAAAACAACTACTCTACTAGCATCCTTTAGTAATTCGTTTAATTCCTTATTCTCTTTTCTTTTAAAGCAGCATAATACGCCACAAGTAAGTTGATATCCTGCAATACTACTAAGCAAGTTATAATCACCATAATATACCTCAGCATCATCAATGGCTTCGATTATTTCTTTTCCATCACTTGTCTCTAAAAGCTTATCTTCAATAAGTAAATATAAAGGCTTATAACCTGCATTAATCGCACGCATAATGACATTTTTACTTTCCGCAACAAATAATCCCATATTGAACAAATTAGATTCCTTTAATTTAGAAAATACATCCAACTGTTTTAAATCTAAGCTTTTAATTTCTATCATAGTGATCAACTCTTTTCCTAAGCATATTTTATCATATCTTTGTATCTCAAATGAGTTATAATCTATGTATGAAAAATCCATTTCCTTATTCAAACGACAACAAAAGATATTACACATTCAATTATTATGGTAAGCAACTATACAATGGACAAAAGCTATATAAAGTCCCTATAGATGCTTCTTTTACTTGCCCTAACAGAGATGGAAGAGTATCAACAGGAGGATGCGTTTATTGTTTTGGTGGCTCTAATGCCTTCCCAGAGCTTTCTAGTAAGGATTTAATTGATCAATACTACTCAAGAAAAGAAATCTTCACTAATAAATGGCCTGATGGTATTCCATATGTATATTTCCAATCATATTCCAATACTTACGCAGATTTAGATACATTAAAAAATATCTATGATCCATTTATTAAACTAGATGATGTAAAAGGAATAGTAATAGCTACAAGAAGTGATTGTTTAGATAAGGATAAAATCGATTACCTTAACTCACTAGCTAGGATAAAACCAGTTTGGATTGAGTTAGGTTTACAATCAATTCATGAAAAAACAGCTAATGAAATGAACAGGGCTCATAGCTATCAGAACTTTTTGGATATTGTGGATTTATTAAGTAAAACAGATATAAAAATATCAGTTCACTTAATAAATGGCTGGCCTACAGAAACAGAAGAGATGATGTTAGAAACTGCAAAAGCTATTGGTAAGTTACCAATACATGCAGTTAAATTCCATATGCTACATGTATGTACTGGTACTTTGTTAGGCGAAAAATACTTACAACAATCATTCGACTTACTAACAAAAGAACAGTATGTTACTATCGTAGCTAAACAATTATCTTATTTAAGAGAAGATATAATCATCGAAAGATTAACAGGAGATGGTTTAGCTAATGTATTATTAGCACCTAAATGGACCATCAAGAAAGTATCAGTAATAAATGATATCGATAAAAAGATGGTAGAGTTAGATTTATATCAAGGTAAAAACTACAAAAAAGAAAGCGATTAATTATTGCTTTCTTTTTACTTATTCTGATAGTACCAACATAATAGTAAATCCACAAAATCATTGTATGATTCTACCCCATTCTCCACTTCAAACATCTCTAAATAGGAACTATAGAATTCATTATTACTTTGTTCTTTTTCTTCATCTACCCTCTCATTATAGAAGTAGTATTCATCAACCATATCAAATTGGAAGTAAGCATTAATCTTATTCCTAATTGGAGTATATAAAGCTGGATCAACTTTTAATAAGGCATTAGCGCAATAGATAAAAGCTTCATAATAAGCCGAATAGATAAATCTAATATCGTTACTATTAATACATGTTAAAAAACTTATAAAGTTGGCTTCATCTTCTCTAGCTATAGTATTTCTATGAGCCACTTCATGATACATCGTAAATGGTATTGCACAGTTGTATACCCCACCATAAGAAATAGATGATTCACCAGTTAAACATATAAAGATGCCTGTAGTCCCTCTTTGATAAAAATAAGGGGCAGATAGTAACTTTTTAACCTTTTGATTAGAGTTAAAAAAGTATTTGAACTCATTTAAAAATTCATTTGAATCATTTTTGATAGTACTATTTAAGTCATCCATATTAATAATCATCTTATGATTATCATCTCGTTCAATCATTAGCGCATACTCATTAGCCTTATCGCATAAATAGCTAGTTAACTCTTGTAACTCTGTATGAAGATGTCCATTATTTGTATAACCAAATCTTTCAACTAATGTTGGGCTAAAATAGTTTAATCCCCAGATATTCACAAAAGATGTAGCTAAAATAGTTAATATTAATATAGTTTTACTAACAAAATCAAATAATGATTTATTAAAAACAGAATAAACTAGTAAACACAATAAATATAAAACAATTATTCCAGCTACTACTTCCCAGATAGAATAAGAAATAGAACTGGATATAGTACTTAAGATATGAATAATACCCGCTGATAAATATGGGTAAAACGAAAAGAAGAATTCCTTGCAATTCTTTGCTAGTAAAACATTAAAAGCTGTAACAACGATTAATAATACTGCTATTAATAATCTTCTCTTATCCTTCTTGCTCATCTTTTCACTCTCTTTAACTATTATATTATTCATTTGGATCCCACTAATCAACACTAACAATAATATATAAATTAAAAACCCCCAATATGATTGGAGGTAAATTAGTCAATTAATTATGATTGGATTATCTACCCATTGTGCTTCCGCCATCAATAGATAATACCTGGCCAGTGATTTCTCTAGCATAATCACTTGCTAAGAAAGCAGTAGCCCAAGCGATATCTTCTTCAGTCTGAGCATGACCCATTGGAATCATAGCAGCAACAGATTGATTCCAGATAGCTTCTCTCATTTCTGGAGAGATTGCACTCTTATCAGCAGTTGGATTGAATCCAGTTGCCATACCATCTAAGATTTCTTCCCACATTGGTGTACGGATAATACCTGGAGCAATACCATTTACTCTAACGCCATCTTTAGCAGCCATCTTAGCAGCTGACTGTGTTAATGAAGTAACAGCAGCCTTAGATGCACAATAAATCTGTAACATTGGGTTACCTTCTCTACCAGCAATAGAAGTAACAGTAATCATATTACCACTCTTCTGTGCCTGTAATACAGGTAAGCCATACTTAATCATATTAGCAGTACCACCAACGTTGATATCTAATACTCTTGAGTTTTCTTCAGCAGAAGCATATAAGATGTCTTGGATAGACATAACACCAGCAGCGTTAACGATAACATCAATCTTACCATCAAAGAACTTTAAGGCATCATCAACTAAATTCTTAACATCATTTTCCTTGGCAACATCACATTTGCTGAAACCAGCTCTAACGCCCATTGCTTCTAATTCTTTAACAGTAGATAAACCCTGGTCTTCTTTACGGTTGCCTAAGTAAACATTAGCACCACAATCAGCGAATACTACAGCCATTCCCTTACCTAAGCCACGACCAGCACCAGTAATTAAAACATTTTTACCTGTAAAATCAATTTTCATCATAATTTTGATCCTCCTAATGAATTTACAATTCCATTCTATAATTCTCAAAATACTGCTTCAATCATATCGCTCTTGGTTGTGAATATAATAACTATCTTAACAAAAAAAGGAACTGTCATTAATAACAGTCCCTAAATTTACTTATATTAGCCAACAACAATGTTGATTAGCTTATTAGGTACGTAGATAACCTTTCTGATTGTCTTGCCTTCCATCTGTTTAGCAGCTGTTGGTACTTCAACAGCTAATGCCTTAACTTCATCTTCACCAGCATCCTTGCTTACAGTAACCTTACCTCTCATCTTACCGTTAACCTGAACGATAACATCAACGTTAGCTACTACTAGCTTAGATTCATCATACTTTGGCCAAGCTTCATACGCGATTGTATCAGCACCTGTATAATGCTGGTACATTTCTTCACATACGTGTGGAGCAATTGGGCTTAAGATCTTAACAAAGTTAATGATCATTTCCTTATTGACCTTTTCAGCCTTGTAACATTCATTGATGAAAATCATCATCTGTGAAATAGCTGTATTGAAGTTTAATGAATCGATATCTTCAGTAACCTTCTTTACTGTGAAGTTATAAACATAATCTAATGCTGAAGTTGGTTCATCAGTAATCTTATCTTCAGATTCCATTACTAATCTCCATACTCTTTCAATCCATCTTCTAGCACCTTCAACACCCTGCTCACTCCAAGGCTTGCTTGCTTCTAATGGACCCATGAACATTTCATATAATCTTAATGTATCTGCACCATATAACTTAACGATTACGTTAGGATCTACGATGAATTCAGGGAATCTCTTACCCATCTTAATACCATTAGCACCTAAGATCATACCCTGGTGAACTAACTTCTGGAATGGTTCCTTAACAGGAGAAATACCCTTGTCATATAAGAAGTTATTCCACATTCTTGAATATAATAAGTGTCCTACTGCATGTTCTGGACCACCAACATATAAGTCAACTGGCATCCAATGCTTTAATAATACTGGATCAGCAATTGCGTTTTCGTTTGTTGGATCAATATATCTTAAGAAATACCAGCTACTACCAGCACTACCTGGCATAGTTGAAGTTTCTCTTCTACCCTTAGTACCGTTAACTTCAGTATTAACCCAATCTGTAGCTCTATCTAATGGGCTAGCGCCACCCTTAGCTGGACGATAGTCATCTAGTTCTGGAAGAATTAATGGAAGCTGATCTTCTGTTAAAGCAACCATTGATTCATCTTCTAAATGAACAACTGGAATTGGTTCACCCCAATATCTCTGTCTAGCGAAGATCCATTCTCTTAAACGATAGTTAACCTGCTTCTTACCACAACCATTAGCTACTAACCAATCGATCATAGTATTGATAGCGTCCTGCTTATTCATACCATCTAAGAATTCAGAATTGATATGTAATCCATCTTCAGTATAAGCTTCATTTTCGATATCACCACCAGCTAATACCTGGATAATTTCTAAACCAAACTTCTTAGCGAATTCATAGTCTCTTGTATCATGTGCTGGAACAGCCATGATAGCACCAGTACCATAAGTAGCTAATACATAGTCACTAATCCAAATTGGAATCTGCTTACCATTTACTGGGTTAACAGCGTAAGCACCAGTGAATACACCAGTCTTATCCTTATTTAATTCAGTTCTTTCCATATCAGACTTAGTTGCACAAATCTTCTTATAGGCTTCTACAGCTTCTTTCTGCTCTGGTGTAGTAATCATATCGATTAGCTTGTGTTCTGGAGCTAATACACAATATGTAGCGCCAAATAATGTATCACATCTAGTTGTAAATACTGTAAATGATTCTTCAGTATTAGCAACCTTAAAGTTTACATGAGCACCGATTGACTTACCAATCCAGTTACGCTGGATTTCTTTAGTTGATTCAGGCCAATCAATTGTATCTAATCCTTCAAGTAATCTATCAGCATATTTAACGATGTCGATAACCCACTGCTTCATGTTCTTTCTAACAACAGGGTATCCACCTCTTTCCCTCTTGCCATCGATTACTTCATCATTAGCTAATACAGTGCCTAATTCTTCACACCAGTTAACTGGCATATCTACACACTTAGCTAATCCTTCTTCAAATAATAACTTGAAGATAAACTGTGTCCACTTATAGTATGATGGATCACTAGTTGATACTACTCTATCCCAATCATATGAGAAACCAATATTCTTTAACTGACCAGTGAATGTAGCAATGTTCTTTTCAGTAAATCCAGCAGGATGATTACCTGTTGAAATAGCATACTGTTCTGCTGGTAAGCCAAATGAGTCAAACCCCATTGGATGTAAAACATTGTAGCCTTCCATTCTCTTCTTTCTAGATACGATATCAGTTGCAGTATATCCTTCAGGATGTCCTACATGTAAGCCCTGTCCACTTGGATATGGGAACATATCCAAAGCATAGAACTTAGGCTTAGAAAAGTCATAAGCATCTGTCTTAAAAGTTTTGTTGTCTTCCCAATACTTTTTCCACTTGGCTTCAGTAATCTCATGATTGTAACTCATAAATAATTCCTCTTTCTACACAAAAATAAAAGGTGCTACTTCTAAGGACCCATTACGGGCGGTACCACCTTAGTTGACTATGTTGTCCACTTTAAAAGCTTTAACGCAGCTAATACGCCAGCTAGCAGGGTGAGTTCGGTATGAGTCTATACTGATTTTCATCAACCATCAGCTTTCTACAATAAAACTTTCTACTTACTATTCCTGTTCAACGCTAAACTTATTATAGCCAACATAGAGTTAAAATGCAATTTGTTAGTAAAAAAACACTAATCTAGTTTCACGATCTTTTTATCAATAATTTTGTATATACAATCTGCTCTTTTAGCTAGTTCATTATTATGAGTCACAACAATTACGCACTTACCTTCATTTCTTGCTAAATCTAGTAAAATGTTAAAAATCTTATCACCATTTTCGCTATCCAAATTACCAGTAGGTTCATCAGCTAAAATAATAGGACTATCCATAAATAAACTTCTAGCTATTGCCACTCTTTGTTGTTCTCCACCAGATAACTTTGAACATCTTTTATTTATTCCATCACTTGGGATTTGCAATTGTATTAGTTTATCTTCAATACTTTTTTTAGTATATTTCTTACCGGCAATATCTAATGCAACTATTATGTTTTCTACAGGAGATAAGTAATCAAACAAATTATAATTTTGATATATTACTGATACAACCTGTTTTCTATAATTAGGTGATTTTGAAATATCTTCATCACAATATAATACTTTGCCTTCATATTTATTCTCTAAACCTGATAATACTGATAATAAGGTAGTCTTGCCAGATCCTGAGGCGCCGATGATGCAGTATAACTTTCCTTGTTCAAAACTACAATTAGCATCATCAAAGATAACTCTTTCATTTGCACCGTCCTTAAAACTATAGTGCAAATTATTAACATCCAAAATAGCTGTCATCTTTAATACCTCCTTAATCTTTCAATATTTGTTTTCTTATTCTCGATCACTAAAGAACTAGTCCAAACAAGTATAATCAAGTTGAAAACTAACATCACAATTATTACTTCTTTAGCTAGTGACAATATACCATCACCTATTAGCATAGGTTCAATATTTGGCATGTTAGTCTTCATAATTGTCGAAATAACATTTTGAATTTCATAGACATTATCAATTATCCTTATCGCTTGATATTTAGTTACTATTATTCCTAATAGTCCACCAAAAATCACCCCGACTAATACAATCGGTAAATAAGATAAAAACATCCTTAGTACAATCTCAATTTTATTTTCTGATAATATAGCCAATAATTGACTATCTGCTTTTCTGTTATTAATTAAGTAAAAACTAACAAAGCCAAATAGTATGATTCCACTTAAAGCACTTAATAAAGCAGCATAATAATACATTTTTGTAAAATTATTAACGAATAATCTTTCATTATTATCAAATTGAACATAACTTAATGATGGTGTTTTAGAACTATCAGAGAAATGATTAATCCAAACATCTTCTTCTCTTTCTAAAAGCTCTTTTATTGCGTTATGTTGAGTTATGCTGTCACTAGAAAAACAAACTTTTGAAATCAAAACATTTAAGCATTCATCATCACAATTATCAATAAATTTTTTAATCAAAGAATCAGAAACAATAAAATCTACAAATTCACCAATTTCACTATTACCTAAGCTATAGTCTTTAGTTTGAT
>JAZRWC010000030.1:0-14798 GCA_045599505.1 Erysipelotrichaceae bacterium
TACTATGGAACTCTAAAGGAAACTGGATTCTACTTTGTTAATCCATTCTGCTCAGCTGTTAATCCAGCTGCTACTACTAAGTTAAATCAGAGCAGTGATGTAGATAATACTAAGGGCGTAGTTGTTAAAAATGAAACAGGAACTACACAAGGTGTAGAAATTGCCAGCAAGAAGATTTCATTAAAGATTATGACTTTAAATAATGGTATCCAGAAGATCAATGATTGCTTAGGTAATCCAGTTGAAATCGGTATCGCAGTTATTTGGAGAGTAGTTGATACAACTAAAGCAGTATTTGAAGTAGATAACTATAAGGAATTCTTATCATTACAGTGTGACAGTGCTTTAAGAAACATTGTTCAGAAGTATCCTTACGACGTTGCTAATAACGTAGATACAAATGGTGATGGACAGAATGATGAAGGAAGCTTAAGAGGTTCTTCAGAATTAGTTGCTGCAAGAATTAAGGATGAAATCCAAGCTAAGGTAGAAATGGCAGGCTTAGAAATTATTGAAGCTAGAATTACTTACTTAGCATACGCTCCAGAAATCGCTGCAGTAATGTTACAAAGACAGCAGGCTAGCGCAATTATCGATGCAAGAAAGATGATCGTTGATGGTGCAGTAGGCATGGTAGAAATGGCATTAGACAGACTTAATGAAAATAACACAGTTCAGTTAGATGAGGAAAGAAAAGCAGTTATGGTTTCTAACTTATTAGTTGTATTATGTGGAAATCATGATGCTCAGCCAGTTGTAAATTCAGGAAGCTTGTATTAATTCATGGAAGATAACCAGAAGAAGCAAGTACCACTAAGATTATCTGCCAAGCTATATAACGCATTAGCTAGTTGGGCTGAAGATGATTTTAGAAGTGTAAATGGACAGATTGAACACTTACTTACTGAATGTGTTAAGCAGAGAAAAAAGAATGGAAAGTATGTTGGAGAAGAAATAGATGCTCCAATAGAATTAGATATCAAATAAAGATACTAGCAGCTATCAAATATTGGTAGCTGTTTTCTTTTAGAAAAAAGAGCACTAGCTACAAATGTGATAATAACTAGTGATAGAATATTTGTATATTTCAAGGAGATTATATTTATGAGTACTTTTGGATTTATTGGTTCAGGAAATATGGCGGGTGCTATCGCTGTAGCTGTAGAAAAGAAGCTTGGTGGTAAAGATATTTACTTGTTTGATATTGATACTCAAAAGGTTAATGAGTTAGCTGGTAAGTTAAACGCTACTGTTGCTACAAATGTAGCTATCGCAAAGAATGTTGATTATTTATTCTTAGGTGTTAAGCCTCAGATGTTAGATATCGTTGTAGATCAGATTGGTGATGAGATTAGAGCAAGAAATGGCAAGATGGTTGTTGTTAGTATGCTTGCTGGAACTGATTTGGCTAAGTTAGAAAGCCGTTTTGGCTCTGACTGTAAGATTATTAGAATTTTACCAAACACTCCTGTAGCGGTTTCTAAAGGCATCGTATTCTATAAGGCTAATAAGAATGTTACAGAAGAAGAATTAAATACATTTGTTGATGCTATGAGCGAATCTGGTAGATTATATGAAATCGAAGAGGATAAGCTTGGTGGTATTACATCAGTAACAGGTTGTGGCCCTGCATTTGTTGACATGTTTATTGAAGCTTTAGCAGATGCTGCTGTTTCATTAGGATGTCCTAGAAAAGATGCAATTACTTACGCAGCAGCAATGGTTGCTGGTAGCGCTGAATTAGTGTTACAGTCAGGAAAGCATCCAGAACAGCTTAAAGATGAAGTATGTTCACCTGCTGGAACAACTATACAGGGTGTTAGAACTCTTGAAGCTAAAGGCTTTAGAAGTGCAGTATTTGAAGCTGTTGTAGCTACTTACGAAAAGAAGTTGGGATAATATAATTGATATATTTGAAACAATCTATTTATTTAGATTGTTTTTTTTTGTATAATGAAATTACTTAAGGAAGTGATTTATATGATAAAAAGAATTACGCTAATCTTATTAGTTGTTTTATTAGTTACAGGTTGTTATTCAAATAAAGAAAATCCAGATAATCAGATAAATAATGAAGAAAGAATTATTAACTTTGTTAATTCTATGGTGAGACAGAATTTTGATTTCTTTGGATTTACTGATCCTGATAGTCAATATCATCTGATAATGGAAAAAAGTGACGATTTTCCATATTACTACAACATCACTAAAGATGATCAGTTAGTTGCCAATGCAAGAATAGAGTATTATGGTGAAGGTGTAGAGCTTGGTAATGGATGGTACATTCAATATAAGGATGGTTCACTAGGATGTCTTGTTTTCAATGATAACTTCCATGAAATTGAGGATATAGAATTTTATAATGATATTACTTCAAGTATCTTATATGCTGATGCAAAAAGAGTAAATATAGAAAAAGTGACTATTACCGACTTAGCTAAAAATGGTTTTAATAGAGATAAAGAAGCGCTTGAATCATATGTGAAAAGTGAATTGTGTCTAAAGGAAAAAGACGTGGTACGTTTTGGTGAACCAATAATAGAAAGATATATTTGCCAATATGATGGAATAGATACTATTAATCTAGTTGGTAGAAATGATTGCATAATGTGCCCAGTATATGTGAATGATAATATTGTTGGTATATTAGATTATCGTAAATCTAATGAAGAAGACTCATCATGGTCTTTTGATACATCTGCTTTACTAGAATGTTTCAAAAGTAATGAGATTAAAATGTTAGTTAACGATACTGCTATTGTTGATGAAGGGATAATTCAAGTATATGGAGATCATACTCCATACATCATTGTAAAGGCGTTTGAATTACTAAAGTGAAAGAGGACTGTATTAGTCCTCTTTACTTGTATTTAGTCCACTTATTTCAGCTCTAGAAATGTATTTTCTAGATTTTTCATCCATATTCATACTGTAAGCTACAGCCGCCTTATATTCAATATCACGATATTCTTTAATGTTGGCTGTATAGTGATTAGCTATTTTAACTTCGTTTTCCTTTAAATACTTTAAGTATTCCTTACCTTTATCACTAAATCCTAATACTCTGATAGTGTCATATTCAGGTAGGTTTCTCATAGCAGTTTTAGTGTTGTTTACTAAAAGATGACACAAAGTTCTTTGGATTCTACTTTTTGTATATCTTCTAGTAACTGCTGCACTTATAAATTCCTTATAACTGTAACAATTATATGCTTGTTTTACTAAGTGATTTTCAATACCTTCATCCATTAGGAAAATCTCATGCAACTGCTCAGTAGGAGTTGTTAATAGGATGTTTCTAATATATCCATAGGCTTCATCCCATGATGGATGAGGATATTTATCCAAGTCTTTCATTGGGGTAGCTTTAGAGATATCTTTACTTTCTTTTAGAGCAGTTCGAATAGCTAAAGCACTAGGTAACTCTACATCAATATCATCATCTAAATAATCTGATGTTCTTAATATAGCATGAGCTTTCATCTCTGGATATTTGCTCAGGGCTCTTAAATAAGAGATAGCTAAAATATCATTAGGCCCATAACAATCGCTCATATAGCCATACACTTTAGGATAAGAATATCCTTTTTTCATGTTTTCTTTAAAGTTATTGATATTAAAATTCATTGAGGCAATTTCACTCAATTCTTCCATATTGGCTGTTTCAGAACCGAATACAACATTGTTGCATTTAGCTAAATGAAGAATATCTATAGCTCCTTGCCCAAATTGAGTTGCTGACTGGCAAACAAATGGGAAAGGTAATTCTAAAACTAAATCGATACCAGCATCTAAAGCAGCTTGGGTTCTAGTCCATTTATCTACTATCGCAAATTCACCACGCTGAACAAAGTTGCCGCTCATAACAGCTACAACCACATCAGGATTAGTTAATTCTTTAGCCTTCTTTAAATGATATAAATGACCATTATGCAATGGATTATATTCGACAACTAGCCCAGTAACGTTCATGAAAATTTTACCTCTTAACAAATAAATTACTTTTATATTATAATATTTTCAGGAAAAAATAGGAATGAGATTATTTCGCTTCCTTTTTAACTAAAGGGAGTTTGGGTTAAACAATATATTACAAGGAGAACTACATGGTAGAAAAACAAACTATTACTTTGCAGTCTTTACATGATGATCTACTGTTATATGGTGATATTTATATCCCTGAAACACCAAAAATTATTGTCCAGATTATTCATGGTATGGCAGAACACAAGGGTAGATATGAACAGTTTGCGACATTATTAGCTAATTATGGATGCGTTGTTGTTATTTGCGATAATAGAGGACATGGACAAAGTATTAATGAAAATATTCCTTTAGGATATTTTGCTAAAGAAAATGGTTGGCTAGTTAATCTAGTTGACGTTCATAACTTCTCAATGATGATTAGAGAAAAGTATCCATCATTACCTTTCTATTTGATTGGTCATTCTATGGGTGCATTAATTGCTCATTCATACTTAAAGAGATATGAATCAGAATTATCAGGATTAATTATTTCTGGTATTCCAGCATTTAATCCTGCTGTTGATTCAGGAAAACTTTTAACATCATTATTATCAAAGGGGAGTGGTGAAAAGAAGACTAGTAAATTACTAGTTAAGTTGATGGATTTTAATAAGGCTATAGCTAAGCCTAGAACACCTTTTGACTGGATTAGCTATAATACTGTCAATGTTGATAATTACGTTGCAGATCCTTTATGTGGCTTCCCATTCACTAATAGAGGTTACCATGACATGCTAGAAGGAATGCTAGATGTTTATAAGGTAAAGGATTGGAGAATTCTTAAAAAGCAATTGCCAATATTGTTTGTGGTTGGACAAGATGATCCATGTGCAGATGTAGCTACTGGCTTTAAGAACGCATTAAACAATCTTAGCAATGTAGGATATGAGAAGATTGAAGCTAATATTTATGAGAATATGAGACATGAAATCTTCAACGAAAAAGAGAAAAAAGTCGTTTTCAAGGATATCTTAACTTGGCTAAATAGACAGATAACTGCAAGTAAAGAAAAAGCTAATTAATATCGAGGAAAATTACAAACTTTTATTGACTATATTGAAACTTTGTTATACAATAAAAAAGCTGTTACAAGGAGGTGTTTTATGAGATATTCTCGTACTGATTTGTTACAGTTGAAGGATCAGCATCTTGTATTTGATGAAGACTATTCCTTTATGGATGAGATATCAAAACAATTTCCTAGAATCAGGAAGATAAATGATATCAATGTCAGAGGCGATGGAGTATATGATCCTGGCACACAACATTTGGATATTCACTTGGAAATTGAAGGGTCTGTAATTGTTGGATGCGACATATCTGGCGAAGATGTAATCGTACCAGTAAATACAGAGTCAGATGAAATCTTTACTTTCAATAGAAAAGAAGACGATGTAAATATCGTTAAATCAGAAGGTGAATTCATTAATTTGTGGCCAACAGTCTTCCAGCTTATTATGATGGAAATACCATTCAAAGTTGTTAAGCAGGGAAAGATTGATTACCCAAAAGGTAATGGCTGGGAAGTCATCAGCGAAGGTGATTACCAGAAAGAGAAATCGAATCAAGTAGATTCAAGGCTCGCCATTTTAAAAGATTACAAACCGCAGGATGAATAGGAGGTGTGAGTACAATGGCAGTTCAGCAGAGAAGAGTATCAAAAACACGTAAAAGACTACGTAGAACACACTATAAGTTAGTTGCTCCTACATTAGTTAAATGTCCTAACTGTGGAGAATACAAGTTGCCTCATCACGAATGTGAGTGCGGACAGAAGTAGTTCGAACTAAATAGTGAAAATTATGCTCGTTATATAACGAGCTTTTTTTGTTTTATGAACAGCTGTTTTGTTGCCTAATGGCACAATGCAGCTGTTTTTTTATTTTGGAGGATAGTTGATTCGTTATTAATGCATATTATTTTGCTTTTTGAAATAACATCTCTTTATAGCGGTGCTCTGCCATTTTTGAACCATTTTTAGGGAAAATTCCCCACCATCATTTATTAGCGTACTTATTCACTAAATACAGTGGATAAAAAGTGCATTTTTTACCGATTTTATCGGCATTTTTTGAATTTTAAAAAAAGATAAAAAAGTATTAAAAAATCTATTTTTTTATTGTTTTCTATATATAAAAACGCTATAATATAGGTGAAGTTAGTCCAAAAGTGTGGAAAGGTGGGGGATTGCATGTTCACTGGTGAATATCAGCATAACATTGATAGCAAAGGCCGTATTGCTGTACCTAGTAGATTCAGAAGTGAACTTGGTAATTCAGTAGTGCTTAATCGAGGAATGGATGGCTGTTTAACTTTGTATTCATTAGAAGGTTGGCAGAAACAGTACGAAGCCTTAATGGAATTGAATCAGAACAAAGAAAACGTAAGAAAATACGTTAGATCAATGACATCTAAAGCTTTTGAACAACAGTTTGATGTTCAGGGAAGAATCATTATTCCATCAACATTAATGAGCTTAGCAGGACTTGAAAAGGAATGCGTGTTCACAGGTGTTGGTAACAAGATTGAATTATGGTCAAAGGATAGATGGGACGCTTACAACGAATCATTAACTGATGATGAAATCGTCTCAATCGCTGAAGAATTGTAATGGAACACGTAAGTGTACTTTTAGAAGAATGTATTGAAAACCTAAACATCAAAGAAGATGGAATCTATGTTGATGGTACTCTTGGAAGGGCAGGCCACAGCAGCAGAATTCTAGAAAAGCTAACAACTGGTCATCTATATAGCTTTGATATAGACCAGCAGGCAATAGAGCAATCTGATGAGAAACTAAAAAAGATTTCAAATAATTACACAATCATCAAAGCAAACTTCGCTGAAATGAAAGAGAAGCTAGCTGAATATGGTGTAGAGAAGGTTGATGGAATCTTATTGGATATTGGGGTATCATCTCCACAATTTGATGATCCTGATAGAGGATTCTCTTATAGATTTGATACAAGACTAGATATGAGAATGGATCAATCTCAAGCACTAGATGCTTACAAGATTGTTAATGAATATTCATTCAACGATTTAGCTTACATCCTAAGAAGATTTGGCGAAGAGAAGTTCGCTAAGGAAATTGCCAGAGCAATTGAAAAACAAAGAATGGTAGAGCCAATTGAAACAACAGGTCAGTTGGTTGAAGTCATAAAGTCAGCTTTACCTGCAAAGGTATTAGCTAAACAAGGACATCCAGCTAAGCAGACATTCCAAGCATTAAGAATTGAAGTTAATCATGAATTAGAAAATTTACAGAAGGCTGTAGATGATGCATTAACACTTCTTAATACAAATGGACGTTTAGCAATCATCTCATTTCATTCTTTAGAGGATGAGATAGTTAAGAAAGCTTTTAAGAAAGCAAGCTGTCCAGTTCAAATTGATAAAAGAATTATTGTTAAAGCACAAGATATTCCTGAACCTGATTTCAGATTAGTTCATAAAGGAATTATCACTGCTACTCAAGAAGAATTGGAGAACAATAGAAGATCACATAGCGCAAAATTAAGAGTCATCGAAAGAAGGTAGAAGTATGAAGAACACAAATAAGAAGAAATATAGAATCAAGTGGAAAAACGTATTAGTATTAGTAACTTGCATTATGTCAGTTGCATACTTATGTTCTGCTGTATTCTTAAAGTCATATAACGTTGGATTAGCTGATGAACAGAAGAAGATCAATAAAGAGATCACTACTATGAAAGCTGAAGTAGACGCTATGACTATGCAGGTTAAAGACTTATCTGAATATACTAGAGTACTAGACATGATCGATGACAAAACTATGAGTAACGCTGATACAAAGGTAGTTACATTATCACAGGCTCAATAGTATGACTAAGAAGGTTAAGAAAAATAGTAAACTACTCCCTATATTAATATTTGCTGGATGGACATTACTTTTAGTAAATGTCCTTTTACTGGATTTAAGGGGTACAACATTCTTCTCTAAAAAGAACTTTAAGGATGTTATTGGTGTATCTATTGAAAATGAAAAATCATATCCAAAAAGAGGGACTATCTATGACTCTGAAGGAAACATCTTAGCTACTGATGTAACAGTATATAAGATTATCTTCATTCTAGATGAGGGACATCAGAAATATGTTAGGGATTCTGAAGGAAACATTAAGCTAGTTGATGATTATGTTTCTTCTCCAGAAACAACAGCTAGATTAGTAGCTCCACTTTTAAAAGCAGATGAATCTTACTTGTATGAAAGACTTTCTGAGAAGGGATTATATCAGGTTGAAGTAGGTGTTTACGGTTCTGGATTATCGTATGATGTTAAGGAACAGATAGAAGCATTAAACTTACCAGGTATCATCTTTGAAAGCTCAACAAGTAGATATTATCCATACAATACTTTCGCATCTCATTTGTTAGGTTACGCAGAAACTCAACAGGTAGAAGATGGATCAAATCACTTAGTTGGTATTAGTGGTATTGAAGGTTTACTTGATAACGAGTTAACTGGTACAGAGGGGTTCCAAGAATACTATAGCGATGTTAATGGTTATCCTTTAGCAGGCGGTATGATCGATGAAGCAGAATCATTTGATGGTTACGATGTTAAGTTAACACTTAACAACATTATTCAACAAGGTGTTGAAACATGCTTAAAAGGATGTATGGGATTATCTCATAATACTGAAAAGGCATGGTCAATCGTTATGGACAAGGATGGAAGAATCCTAGGTTATGGTTCATATCCATCATTTAACCCTAATGATATGAATATCACAGACTATAACGACTACGTATCACAGCTTCCTTATGAACCTGGTTCAACAATGAAGACTGTAGTATACGCAGCAACAATTGATATTGGTAAATTTGATAAGACAGCTCATTTCAATGGTTCAACATTCTACGTAAGAACTGATGAAAGAGGAAAGATTGCGAGAGGATCATACAATGGTTCTGATGAAGGTGGTATCCATAACTTCATTGACGAACAGGTATGGGATGCAACATTCTACGAAGCATATTGTTGTTCTTACAACGTAGGTTGCGCTGTATTATTAGAACAATACATCGATCAGGATTTATTCATTGAATATCAGAAGAACTTTGGATTCTTCAGACCAGTTGGTACTTATGGTATTGATGAAGGTGATTTCTATGGTTCAGCTGACTATTCTAACTCATACAGTATTATCAATACATCATTCGGTCAGGCGATGAGCTGTACAGCTTTACAGCTAGTTCAAGCATATTCAACATTCTCAAATGGTGGTGTAATGGTTAAGCCTTACATTATCGATAGTATTACAGATCCTAACACAGGCTCATTAATCTATAAGGGTCAAAGAGAAGAAGTAGGAAGAGTAGTAAGAGAAGAATCAGTACCAGAAATGCTTGATTTGATGAAGGGTGTAGTAAACAGTGGTTGGTCAAGCACTAGTGCTAAGTATAAGATTCCTGGAGTTACAGTAGGTGGTAAATCAGGTACCGCCGAAGTAGCATTACCAACAGGTGGATATGGTAATCTAACAATTCATTCAATCATGCTTGGTATGCCAATTGATAATCCAGAAGTATGGGTTTATGTAGCTTATCAAGACTGGAATCCATCTGTAGCTGAATACATGGGGCTAGTTAACGAACTAGAAAGAACTGTAGCTACAGTATTAGGTTTAGCTAATAAGGAAGAAAACTTAGTTGAAGAAAATAAGGTAATTGTTTCTGAATTAGGAAACTACGTAAATCATACTATTAACTACGTTAAGCCAAAGCTTGATGAAAATGAATTAGTTATGAGCGCGTTAGGTAATGGAAATACTATTATTGCTCAATATCCAGCAGCTGGTACAACAGTTATTTCTGGACAAAAAATACTTTTATTGACAGATGGTAATGACATTACTATGCCAAATATGATAGGATGGAGTAGAAAAGAAGTAACAGCTTTCTGGAATTTAACAGGTATAAGTTGTCAATTGAATGGTTATGGCTATGTAAGTTCTCAAAATATCGAGGCAGGAACTGTAATAGACAAGTCAATCACAATTGAACTAGACTTAAGCTAATAATAGATATAGGATAATATATCAAAAGGAGAACTATATTGTGAGCATATAGTTCTTTTTTTATCTTTGTCTTTTATTTGAATGTATACTATAAAGCACTAAAATCAATTCAACTAACATTATTCTGCTGTATTGTTTGTATATCTTTATGATGATATAATTGTTAAAGCGATTTAGGGGGACTAAATATGTTATCTAACATGTTATTAACATTTGGAATCAGCTTAGGTATTGCCTTACTAGCTTATCCAGTAGCTATTCCATATTTACATAAAATTAAATTCGGTCAGGCAATTAGAGAGCTTGGGCCACAATCTCATAAGGTAAAAGCTGGTACACCTACTATGGGTGGTATCGTGTTTATCGCATCAAGCTTATTAGCTGTATTAATCGTATCTCCAAAGGCTTATACTTCTATCGACTATTTAATTATCGCCTTAGCGTTTGTTGGCTATGGCTTAATTGGATTTATCGATGACTTCATTATCGTTGTTAAAAAAGATAATGAAGGGTTAAGACCTAGATACAAGTTCTTATTACAATCAATTCTAGCTATCGTATTCTACTTAATGTATAGAAATGTAGCCGACAGCAATATCATTATTCCATTTACATCAATCAAGATTGACTTACATTGGTTCTATATGGTTCTAGTATTCTTCATGTTTACTGGAGAAACTAACGCTGTAAACTTATCAGATGGTTTAGATGGATTATCAAGTGGATTATCAATTTTAGCTATCATTCCATATATCTATTTCTCATATAGAGCAGGTTTAACAAATGTAGCTATGCTATTATGTGCAGTAGTTGGTGGATTAATTGGATACTTAAAGTACAACTTACATCCTGCAAAGATTTTTATGGGTGATACTGGTGCTTTAGCTTTAGGCGGCTTATTAGCTGCTGCAGCTATGGTTACTAAAGAAGAAATCGCTTTAATCTTAATTGGTGGTGTATTCGTTGTAGAAGTATTATCAGTAATGTTACAGGTAGCTTCATTTAAATTAACTGGAAAGAGAATCTTTAAGATGAGCCCTATTCATCATCACTTTGAATTATCTGGATGGCCAGAAACAAAGGTTGTTAAAGTATTCTGGGCTTGTGGAGCAGTATTATCATTATTAGGCTTATTAATCGGATTGTTATAGGAGATTAATCATGGATAAGTATATTGATTTCTTATTAAATGTTAAATTAACAAAGTTTAAAAGAGAAAATCTTGAATCATTAACTTATAAGCAGTTAAGAAAGGTTATGTATTCTACAAAATGGATTTTAAAGATGCCTACATCATTAAGTCAGATTGCTAGCGATATTGATAGCTTGACATTCAATGAAGTAGCTGAGTTTTTGATGAACAACAATAGTGTTGAAGAAACAGTTGCAGCATTAACTCAAGAATTGGAAGATACAGAAAATCTTTAGAAATTAGAAAAGGAATTATATGTCATATAAACAGTTAGATATTAGTAATTACAAAGATGTTATGGATAAGTACCATGTAGGTAGCTTATTAGCTAAAGTAGTTTCTAGTACGGCAGATGATATTGATTCCTTTTTTGTTTACCCAAATGAATTTAAACTAGATGAAAAGCATTATCAGAAAGTTGTTGATTTACTAAAGGAAATAAAAGCTAATAACGAAAAAGTGTTTATCTTTGGGGATTACGATTGTGATGGTTTCTGTTCTACAACAATCATGATGATGTTATTAGATAAGCTAGGTATTAATCATGGTCATTATATTCCAAATAGAATTACTGAAGGATATGGACTAAATCTTGATAGATTAAAACAAGCTTATCAAAAAGGATATAATGTTTTAGTTACAGTTGATAATGGTGTTAGCTGTAAAGAACAATTAGCTTGGGCTAAAGAAAATGGTATGAAGGTAATTGTGACAGATCATCATGTTATTTCCCAAGAGGTTAATTGTGATGTTTTATTACATCCAAGTTTATATGAAAAAGACTATCAATATTTATGTGGCTCAGCTGTAGTATATTTGTTAGCTGAATATTTACATCTAGCTGATGATAAGATGAGAATATTAGCTATGATAGCTACTATTAGCGATGTGATGAAATTAAAAGGAATCAATCTAAAGATTGTTAAAGATGGATTGAAACTATTAAATGAACATAAATATCCAAATATAGAGGCTTTAGGAGGATTTACTTATCCAATTAATGAAACTGATATTTCATTTAGAGTAGCACCTAGTATTAACGCTATAGGAAGATTGCCTGATTTAGTTAATCCTGAAAAAGTAATCAAGTATCTATTGGCTAATGATATTAGCATCATTAATCAATATGCAACATTAGTTAATTCAACTAATAACACTAGAAAGCAAATGAGCAAAGATGCTTATAATAATCTTTCTGGTCAGATAAATGAAGATGCTGTTTGTAACATTTTATATGATGAAAATGTTCATGAGGGTTTAGTAGGATTAATAGCTAGTAGAATAGCTAGTGAGACGGGAAAAGTGACTTTTATCTTTACTGAATCAGAAGGAATGATTAAGGGTAGTGGTAGAAGTATTGAGTCTGTAAATCTAATGGAACTATTAGAAGGTTTTAGAGAAAATACAATAGCCTTAGGAGGTCACAAACAAGCTTGTGGTATATCTATTTCAAAAGAGAAAATGGATGACTTTAAAGAATATCTTGAAGACAGTTTAAGTCATATTGATACAGAAGTAGTGAAAGAAGTGTTAAGAGTTGATCTAAATGACTTGTCTATTAATAACATTAAGGAAGTATTTGAAAATCGCCCTTATGGAAATGGTAGGGATATTCCTTTGTTAATGATAAATGTATCAAATTTTGATAGATATCAGATGATGCGAAATGATCATCAATTAAAATGGAATAAAAATGGAATTGATTTTGTGTCATTCAATAATTTGGGATATGGATACTATCAAAATCGTGATGAGTTAACATTTATTGGTAGATTATCAGAGAATGTGTTTAGAGGAAAAGTAAGCTATCAGATAATGGTAGAAGATATAGTTTTATAAAGAAGATTTATACAATCTTCTTTTTGTTTATATGAAATATTTAAAAATTCTAATACAATGTAATTGTCGATTGTAGGGCGACTAATATTACGAAATAAATAGTATATTGATTTTGTAAAAGGAGGTATAAGTTATGAGAACTATAAATGTAACAGGTAACGCTTCAATTGCGATGAAAGCTGATTTAACAAATGTATATTTAAGAGTATATGGTGTAGAAAAACAATATAGCCAGGCAATTAAGGTTTCTACTGATAAGAGCAACAAGATTATTATTTTTTTAACTTCACTTGGATTTAAAAATAAAGATATTAAAACAAAAGAATATTCTATTAATGAGGAATATGAAGGTCATCAGAAAGATGGAATGTATGTCCAGGAATTAGTTGGTTACAGATATGATCAAGGAGTTAGCGTATCATTTAAAAATGATGATGAGAAGTTAAGTGAAATACTAAATGGATTATCAAAAACTGATTTAGAAGTAGAAATACATTTTTCCTTCAGCGTTTCAAATCCTGAAAAATACAACGATAAACTAATTGAATTAGCTACTAAAAATGCTAAGAAAAAAGCTGAAGTATTTGCTAATTCATTAGAAGTGCAATTGGATCAAATTGAAAAAGTAGAGTATAGTATTCCCTCTTCATTTTATGAAAGTCCAACTCGTCCATTAATGGCAAAAAGAGCTATGATGGACGCATCAAATGATATTCATATATCAACAAATCCAGATGATATTATAGCTAGTGATAGCGTAACAATTGTTTGGTCAATTAAGTAAAAAAACTAGTTAGGCAATGTCCTAACTTTTTTATTAGTTCAACGCAAAGATAATGATATAACGAACAAATAATGGAACTGATGTGTCATTCTGCATTTTTGTGATGCTAATGTGAATAAAAGGTGAAAAGCGCTTGATGTATAAGTTTATATAATATATTATTACTTTGGTAGTGTGTATTTACAAACATTTATAGAAAAAGATCTTAATTATTTTTTTCTGTAATTGAGAGTAAATATAAATATTAGTTTTATGCTGGATTTCCATAATTATTGGAATCTTTTTAGGCGTTTAAATAATTTGCAATAAGTGTAAGGGGGAAGATTATATGAATAATATAGTCAAGAAGAGTATTAAGGTATTAATGGTATTTTTAATGCTGTTAACTACTGGATTGCAGAATGTTACTAAGGTTGAAGCTGCAACTGCTACAAGTAGCGATCTAAGAAACTTCTTGGATTCTGTCTACATGACAGTTGACGGGAAAGATGTTAATCTTAACTCTAGAGATGCTGTAACATTAACTAAGGGACAGAAATATACTATTAAATTGCATTTCTCAGAAAATCCTGATGGATTGCAGTTTGAAAAAACTATGACCTATCCTTTCCCTAGTGGAATTTCAGTAGGTAATGTTAGTAATAAAACATTTGATTTGGTAGTATCTTCTGTTGAAAATAAACAAATGGTTACTAGAAAAGTAACTGTAAAATATTCAATTAATAACAATGTATTAACAGTTAATTTTGATAAAGGAACTAATACTGATGCTGCATATAATGCGTTAATGGCTGCAGCTAATGCTGAGTTTAATTTTGAAGTTGAGGGTACAGTTACTGGAGATAGTACGGACTTTAGATGGAGTTCTTCTATTTCTACAAATGCAAACATCGTTGCTCCACAATCATATGTT
>JAZRWC010000031.1:0-4419 GCA_045599505.1 Erysipelotrichaceae bacterium
GAATTTTTCTAACTTAGACTTGTTAACTGAACCATACTCGCCAATAGAATTTGTAGCTTGTACTGTTAAAATGCCATCTTCTAATGTCCATTCAACATTTTCTTCAGTACCATTGAAGCCATCCATTAAATCAGCAATTAATTCAACATTAGAAACTGGAGAATCATCCTTAACTACTCTAATAATTAATTCGAATTTACCTTCGTTACCAGAAGAGTCTTTAATAGATGCAGTAAGTTTATACTTACCAGCTTTGCTAGCATCAAATCCGCCAAAACTAAATGTAGCATCTTCTAATGGCATATCATAAGTTTCACCATTCTTAGTATCAGTAATCTTTAATGCGCTCATTAAGTAAGCGATGCATTCTTCAGTAGTCATTTCATTAACTTTGATTGTTTCAGGCATAGTCTTAGTTAATGTAAATACTGGAGCAGTTGTATCTTTTTCAGTTAATACTTCGAATGATAAATCTTTAGTTACTTCATGGCCCTTAGAGTCAGTAACTTTATAAGTTAAAGTGAATGTACCTTTCTTAGTTAAATCAGGTGTACCAACAACTGTGATTTGACTAGTAATATCACCATCTTCAACGTCTAATGCTTTTGCATAATCTTTTGGATCGAATTCATCACCAACAACTAAAACAGTAGGTAATGTGTTGTCGATGAAGATTTGTGGTTTTTGATCTTCATTAGATAATAATGAAATTGAGAATTCTTTAATATATACATCATAGATTGAAACCCAATCTTTAGTACCTAATTGGAATTCCATAGCGAAACCAATTGCTTTTTCAATTTCTTCAGGAGTATGTTCATCACGTAATTCAGCTTTGAAAATATGGTAGAATGTTTGATATTCTTGAGTTAAATCAAAACGATATTCACCATGTTCATTACCAGCAACTGAACAACCCTTGAATTCATAATACCAAGGTTCAGCCTCTAATTGAGCACCAATACGGTAAGACATACCTTGAGTTAATTGACCTTGAGAATCTTCTAATGCAGCACGACCAGTAACTTTTAATACATAGTAGTTACCTTCAGTTACTAATTCTGATAATTGATAACGAGCCATAATGAAACTCCAATATCCACCAGATTCCATGTTAGCGAATAATACAGCTCCAGCATCAGGACCTTCAGTTACTAATGAGAAGTCAGCATTACGTTTGTTATCGCAATATGGAGATTGATTTCCATTTTCATCAAATAACATTAAATCAGCTAATTCAGTTTCAGCCATAACGATAACATCTACTTCCTTAGTAGCTTCGTTACCAGCTAAGTCAGCAACTTTAATAGTAGCTTTTTGAACTTCTTTACTTGTCCAATCAACTGAATCTTCAACGAATTCTAATTTATTTGTAATGAAACCATCACGATCGTCTTTTGCAGTAGCTAAACCTAAATCAATGATATATTGCATTGCAGCAGCATGGTTAGATGCACTAATTGCAACAGGTGAAGTATCACCAATAGTGATAACAGGAGCAACTACGTCAGCAGCATCACCTAAAATCCAGTTAGTAAATGTACCACCAGTGATAGTGATTGCAACAGGAGATGCAGGTGCACTTTCGAAATAGAAATATGCTGAACCAGTTTCAGAACTAGCTTCAACTTCGATTTCTTTTTCGCCAACTTTTACTTTAGCACTAGTAGCACCATCAGCAAATGCAAAGTTAACTTGAACGATATCAAATGATTTAATTGATTCAGTGTTATGAGTGAATGAAATAGATGTTTCTTCACTTGCAACTAAAGAATCAAACATAAATGGACCAGTAGTAACATTAACAACTCTCTTAACTTGAGCGCTGTTATTAGCTGCATCAGCTACTGAATATACTAATTCATATGTTCCAAGATGATCAACATCAACACTACCAGTGATTTGAATCTTTTCAGTTAAATTACCATCTTTTGTGTCGTTAGCTTGAACGCCAGCTTTAGGGTCAAAAGGAACGCCTACGATAATTTCAACATTTGCAGCACCAGTAATCATAGGTGCAGTTTCATCTTTTGCGACTACATGCAATGTTAATTCATGTGTAGCAGTTGCACCTTTAGAGTCAGTAACAGTAAATGTTAATACATAGTCACCAGCAACTGATAAATCATATCTACCTGATACATCAACGCTTTCAATTAAATCGCCGTCTTCTGCATCAGTAGCAGATTCAATAACAGACATTGGTGAGAAACGATCGCCAACAGAAATCGTTACTTCGTTTTTGCCAGTAATAACAGGTACTTCGTTTTGTGCAGGTTTTGGTTCATCTTTTTCACCACATGCAGTTAAAGCGAATAACATGCATACTAGAGCAATTAAAACTAAATAAAATTTTCTCATGTTTTTCCTCCTATAAAATATTTTTTTAGTTTTTTTTAATGATTATGTTTGTATTTACTGTCCAGCAATACCTGATTTATCGATACCTTCAATAAACCATTTTTGACAAACAGCATATACCAAAATTAATGGAGCTATACTTAATAATGTTCCGGCAAATAATACACCTTCATTAAATAGCTCACCTAAAGATCCTACAGTCACAGTCTTACCAAAAGATTGTTCATATTGTTGTCTAAAGCTTTGTAAGCCACTAGCCAATGTGTGATATTTCTTAGGGAAGTACAATGTGATTAAGGATGTTTCATTGAAGTACCATACAAATGAATACAAGAAACAGATTAAGAATGCTGTTAATGTAAGTGGTACTGCAATGGTTAAGAATATACGGAATTCGCCTGCGCCATCGATTTCCGCACTTTCGAACAATTCCTTAGGTAAAACTCTAAAGAATTGATAGAAAATAAGAATTAATAAGGATTGTCTAATACCATATCCTGATAAAGCTGGTATGATATATGCCCATAATGAATCAGTTAGATGTAAAGTTCTATAAAGAACAACAGTAGGTAAGCTTGTTAGAATTGTAGGAACTAAGAAAGCAAAAATAATTAATACTAAAATTACTTTTTTGCCCTTAAATTCATAAACACCTAAACCATATCCAACGAAGGCACTTATGATAACGCTTATTAATGATGGAATTACCGAAACTATCAACGAATCACCTAAAGCCTTAAAATAGTCTAAAGCTTTAAATGCTTTTGAATAGTTTTGGAAATATAGTGCCGAAGGAATCCAGTTCCTTTGGCTATCGGTTAAGTCTTCTAGAGACATTAGACTCATCGATAACATTCTTAATATTGGGTATAAATAGATAAAACTGATGCCGATTAGAATCAAATATAAGAAGATCTTATAAAGAATTCCATCGCCTCTAAATAGTCTTTTAAAGAAACGACTTCTTTTTTTCTTACTAGTTACTTCTTCCATATTTTCCTCCTAATCATACCTCTTACTAGTTAACTTAATAACAGCACAGTATATTAAGATAACTAATAAATCTATTAGGAATAATAACCAAGCCATCGCACTTGCATATGTTTTACCGAAATTAACTTCATCGGTTTGAATAGCCATAATTGTACGAATGATTGGGTTATACTCACCAAGGTTAGAGTAAATAACAGTTGTATAAATGATATTTACATACATTAATGGAATAACTTGTGGGAAAGTAATTTTCCAGAAGCACTCCCAGTTAGATGCACCATCAACCTTGGCAGCTTCATAGACTGTTTTATCAATTTTTTGAATACCCGCTAAGAAGATTAATGTCTGAACTCCACTTAGCCATAATATTAAGACAATTTTTGAGAAGGCTGTAACAACTAATTCACTTAAGAAACCAGGGAAATAAGTATTAATAACACTTTCTAAGGCACCATTAGTGATACTTGATACAGTTAATAAATTATAACTGCTAAAATAATTTAGCATGTTACCAGAAAGTAATACTACAGGTAAGAAGAATATAGATCTAAATACTCCTTTACCTTTAATCTTTTGATTTAGCAAAATTGCTAAAATCAAAGAGAATACTAATACAATTGGAATAACAACTAAGATATCTACAACAAATCCACCAATTAATTCTAAATGTTCAGGATTCGATGTAAAAATCTTACTAAATTGACTAAAGCCAAAGCCGTGTACTTCATAACGTAATGTGTCAGTATTAGTTCTTCCATAATCAGCAAAAGCAAAGCCTAAGCTACGTAGGATTGGATATAGGCCAAATGCTAGAAAACCTATTAACCAAGGAACTGTGAATAATAAACCAATTAATGCTTTCTTTCGTTTATTACTCATTCTTTTTGTTCTTCTAATGTCAGGCCTCATCATTTAACCTCAAAACTTAATGGAGCCAGGTTAATTCCATCAACAGTAATAGCATTTGAATTGTGGTTGATGTAAATAACTTTTGAATTAGAATAAGTAACTTTTGCAACGCCTATAGCTACGTACTCATGATTAATCATCTTACTACCTTTAACT
>JAZRWC010000032.1:0-8875 GCA_045599505.1 Erysipelotrichaceae bacterium
ATCCTTAATGCTCGACTGTGGTGCTCGTGGCGCATGCCTTATCGCACCTTTACTGTTACTTTATGGCAAATTCTCAGGAGTTCTCAGGAGTACAAAATACGCAAAAAACATGAAAAAAGCCCCAAAAATGGGACTTTTCTCGATAATTTCGATTTGTGTTCTTCGTTTTGATTAACGCTTCGAGAACTGTGGAGCTCTTCTTGCAGCCTTTAAGCCGTACTTCTTTCTTTCCTTAGCTCTAGAATCTCTAGTTAAGAAGCCTGCTGACTTTAACTTAGGTCTGTAGTCTTCAACTACTTCTAATAAAGCTCTTGAAACTGCATGTCTCATTGCTCCAGCCTGGCCTGCGAATCCACCACCATATACGTTGATGTTTACATCGTACTGACCAACTGTTTCAGTTACTTCGAATGGAGCTCTAACAACCATTCTTAATGTTTCATATGGAAGATATTCATCGATTGTCTTTCCATTGATTGTAATTACGCCAGTGCCTGCTGTTAAGTAAGCTCTTGCTACTGAAGTCTTTCTACGACCAGTACCCTGGTATCTAACAGTATTTGTTTTCTTTGCCATTTACCTGATCCTCCTAGTCTTCAACCTTTAACTCAACTGGCTGCTGAGCTGCATGTGGATGTTCGCTTCCCTTGTAAACGAATAAATGTCCACGCTGTACATCACCCAACTTATTGTGAGGTAACATACCATAGATTGACTTTTCAACCCATTCAACTGTGTACTTTTCTTTCATAGTACGCATAGTTCTAACACGCAATCCTCCTGCGTATTGTGAATGATGATAGTAGTTCTTAGTTTCTAACTTATTACCTGTTACAGTAATTTTGTCTGCATTGATGACGATAACATAATCACCACAATCAACATTAGGTGTGTAACATGGCTTGTTCTTTCCTCTTAAAACAGATGCAACTACTGTTGATAAGCGACCTAAAGTTACTCCTGTTCCATCTACAACATACCATGTACGTTTTACTTCTGCTGGTTTTAACATCGTTGTTTGACGCATGTTTTAATTTCCTCCTATAACCAAATGTAGTTTCCGGGGCTACCTTTGGCAAAGTGCCACTTATAATTTTATAGATAGTAACTATAAAAGTCAACTAATTTTTTAAGTATTTTTAATTTTATTTTTTGCCCATTTTATCTATGTTTTTTGCGTTTTTCTCTTTCATTTTTCATCCTAAAAAATGGTGCATAAGCACCATTTTTAGAACGCTAGAATCCGATAATATTTCCTACTATTGGTATCCATAATGCACATATGATAATAAGTGTTATTTGCAACCAAATTGTACATTTAATCATATCAGTCATTGCGTAATAACCTTTCGAATAAGTGATTAACGGAACAGTATCTAAAGGCAATAAGTAACAATTACAGCTACATAAAGCCATAGTTAAAGTTACGGCTACTGGTGATATATTGCTCTTTAAGGCTACAACAATAAGAACCGGCAACATTAGCGGAATTAAACTTGTAGCTACAGGAATAATAACTAAAGCCACAAATGTAATTACTGCTGTTAATGCTAACATTGCAAATAGGCAGATATTTGCTGGCAATATATTACCTATAGCTTGTGCCAGTAAATCTCCTACTCCATTTGCATTCATAGCTGTACTAATTGAAATAACTGTTCCAACCAAAAAGAATGCGCTCCAGCTATTATTTTTCAAAAACGAGTCAACATCTAACACGTCAATTCCTGGCAAGAATAATACACAACAACCGATTATTGCTACTACCATTGTATTAATAGCTTTGACCCAGCTGGATATCACCCATAAAATAAGCATCATAAGAATTATGACAATTACTTTTCTTTCTTTAGTGTCGATCTTTTCTGGAACATCCATCATATCTACATACTTTTCTATCTGTTTTCTGCTTATCTTAACAGGTTTATATATCTTGCATAATAACATCCAGCTTAATGGCAACATCACTAAAGCTAGTGGTAATCCTACTAACATCCAACTGACAAAATTGACTTCTGGATAGCCGAAATTTACAAGTTGCTGTAAAGCTATTAGATTTACTGATGAACCGACAGGTGTCATCATTCCACCAATCATACTAGCTATAGGTATAGCTATCATAAAGGCTTTTCCTGTTTGTTTCTTGTCTTTTTCATTATCATATAAATTTAAGAAATTTAGGGCTAAAGCCATAAATACTGCACAACACGGAACATTGCTGACAAGAGCACTAACTGAAGCGCAACTTACCATTAGCATAAACAAAACACTCTCAATGGAATTACCAAACTTCTTTAACATATATGCTAATATTCTATTTGATAATGGAACATTTATAAGGGCACTAGCGATGCCAAATGATGCTAGAGTAAAGAATACTACTGGGTTACTATATCCCACCAAGGCACCATTTAAATTACTTGTAACGGCTAATAAAGGCATTAATCCAACATATAATAAACATGTAACGACAACTGGTAACACTTCTAAAACCAGCATAATTAGAAAGCTGATCAACAACAATATTGTTCTTAATCCTGCTATAGATAACATACTTTCGTTATAGAAATATGGTACCAAAGCAGTAGATACGATAATAATTATTGAAATAATAGCACCTATTTTCTTTTTAGGTGACATCTTAATAATAGACTCCATAAATACACCTCAACAACAATATTGTATAACCATACTATTACTGTTTATCCTTAATAATTGATCTTTCAATCCATCAAAAAACCTCCTGCATATTGCAGAAGGTTAATTATTACATATTCTCATCATTTAAAGATGATAGGAATTCATCTAATGTTTCACTTACTTCCTTCAGGCATCCATCCTCAAATGGAACCTTTAGATTAGAAGCCTTTACTAGTTCAATAAATGGCTTAGTACCGCCAAGCTTACATAAAGTAATGTAATCACTCCAAGCATTCTCATCATTCTTTAATGTTCTAACGAAGAATTGGAATGCACATACTTGAGCTAAAGTATAGTCAATATAATAGAATGGTGATTCAAAGATATGACCTTGCTGATACCACCAGCCACCTCTTTCTAATAAATCACATTCACTGTAATTCTTATGAGGCAAATATTCCTTTTCTAATCTTCTCCAAGTATTTTTTCTCTCTTGAGGTGTCAATTCTGGATTATTGTATACCTCATGCTGGAAATGATCGACTAATGCTCCATAAGGCAAGAACTTAACCGCATCAGATACATGGCTATAATAATACTTGTCCTTATCAGCTTTGAAGAATGATTCCATCCAAGGGTGAGCGAAGAATTCCATACTCATAGAATGAATTTCACAAGATTCCATTGTTGGCCACTTGCAAGCACTTACTTCAATATCCTTACTCATATAGTATTGGAAAGCATGTCCTGCTTCATGTGTTAATACATCAACATCTCCACTTGTACCATTAAAGTTAGAGAAAATAAATGGTACTTTGTACTCTTCAAATGATGTACAATATCCTCCCATTTCCTTATTATCCTTGCTCAATAAATCCCAAAGTTCATTTTCATACATTAAATCAATGAATTCACCTGTCTCTTTGCTAAGCTCATGATACATCTTAACTGCAGCGTTAACTAAATCATCAGGAGTTCCTACAGGAGTAGGATTGCCACTTAAGAAGTCAAACTTTTCATCATAGTATGCTAAGCTATCTAACTTTAATCTTTTCTGCTGTCTAGCATATAGCTTATTAGCTAAAGGTACAATATCTTCAATAATCTGCTTGCGATAGTTGGCTACCATCTGTTGATTGTAGTCTAATCTAGTCATACGATAGTAACCTAATTCAGTAAATGTCTTGTAACCTAACTGATTTGCGATTTCTGTTCTAACCTTTACTAAATCATCATAAATTCTATCAAACTGCTCTTCATTATCACTGTAGAACTTCATTCTTGCTTTGCTGGCTTCTCTTCTGACGTTTCTATCAGGATCATCAACAAACTTACCGATAGAAGCAAGGTTATAAGTATTACCATTGTACTCAATCTTAGCAGAAGCCTTTAGTTTGCCATATTCACTAGCCAACTTATTTTCCTTCTGTAATAATGGAACAATCTTTTCATCAAATGTCTTTACAGCACATTCTGCAATCATAAAGTATGTTTCTGGAATGTACTTGTATAAACTTTCTCTATCAGGGAATTTCAAACATATCTCTGCTAATCTATTGTTGTAGACTTCATACATTGGTCCATATTCATCCCAACACTCATTTTCTTTATCATAGAATTCATCTGCTGTATTGATTGTATGTCTAACACTAGCTAAAGAAGCCATTGTTTCTACATGAGTCTGCACCTTTCCACACTGTTTGAATATCTCATAGAATGACTCAGCATCACTTTGTTCAGCTAACGACTCTAATAAGCCATCTAGTTGTTTGGCTACTTCCTCAAACGCTGGTCTTTCATACACAAATTCGCTAAATTTCATAATTATCCTTTCCTATTTATAGTTCTTCACCATTAGTTTCGATGACATGCTTATACCAATAGAATGAATCTTTGCGATATCTTGCCATTGTCTTCAAATCAAAATCATCTCTATCTACATAGATAAAACCATATCTTTTTCTAATACCCTCATGAGTGCTTACTAAATCAATAGCACTCCAAGGATTATATCCCATCATATCTACGCCATCTTCATCAACTGCTAACTTAATCTGATCAATATGTCTTCTTAAGTATTCGATACGATAATCATCATGAACCTTTCCATCTTCAGTTAAAGAATCGTATGCGCCTAGTCCATTTTCTGTCACTAACATAGGTAAATGATATCTGGAATAGATCATTCTCATTGTCGCCCTAAAGCCAATAGGGTCGATTTCCCAACCGAATTCAGTCTTAGTAAGATTAGGATTCCTATATGCTGAATACATGCCAGAAATAGCTTTAAGTGATTGTTGAGACGCCTTAACATCTTCGTTTTCTTTTACATAAGCCTTAACTGTTGAAGTATTGTAGTAGTTAAAGCCGATGAAATCAGGATGACCATTAGCTAAAGCTTCTTGATCTCCTTCTTCAAATTCTGGTAAAGCATCATTTTTCTTTAAATATGACCAAACAATATTGTTATATCTTCCATAAACTGCCATATCTAAATATAACCAGTTTCTGATTGCGTTAAAGTTTTCTTCAGCTAATACATCTTCAGGCTTGCAGCTAGCTGGATATCCTAAGGCGATATTTGGTGCTGGACCAATCTTAGCGTTAGGACACATCTTATGACATAATGCCATAGCCTTAGCTTGAGCTACTAACATACGATGGTTCTGTTGGTAAATTTCTTTTAGAACATTAGTTGCTCCTTCAGGTAAGAATAGAGTTCCAATTACTGGACCAGCTAGTGTTAATACGTTCTGTTCATTGATAGTTAACCAATACTTTACTCTGTCACCATAGTTTTCAAATAAGATTCTAGCGAAATTAACAAACCAATCAACTGAGTCCTTATTTCCCCAAGATCCTCTAGCATCTAGTGCTGCAGGCATATCAAAATGGAACATTGTGACAATAGGTTCAATTCCATACTTTAAGCATTCATCGATAACGTTACTATAAAATTCAATTCCCTTTGGATTAACCTCGCCATCTCCTTGAGGTAAAATTCTTGTCCAGGCAATTGAGAATCTGAATGACTTAAATCCCATCTCAGCCATTAATGCGATATCTTCTTTATAGTGATGATAGAAATCAGCACATACTGTTAAATCGCTTGTATTTTCAGGTAAAGTCTTAACATCTTGACAACTAGGACCTTTACCATCTTCTAAATTAGCTCCCTCAACTTGATAAGCACTAGTTGAAGCTCCCCATAAAAAATCTTCTCTAATAGGCATAAAATTCTCCTTCTTAACAATTATTCAAATAAGAGTAAACTGCTCCAACTAAATTTGCTGAGCTAGAATACTTACAATTAACAACTTCTG
This sequence comes from Erysipelotrichaceae bacterium, assembly GCA_045599505.1. Classification (GTDB taxonomy): domain Bacteria; phylum Bacillota_I; class Bacilli_A; order Erysipelotrichales; family Erysipelotrichaceae; genus UBA1783. The sequence goes on from JAZRWC010000032.1 coordinate 5,964, forward strand.
GAATCATTGGATTACTTCCACAGACTCTAGTAATAAAACTGTTTGCGCTACATTCAATTATCTTCTTTCTAATTAAATCTAGTACTATTGGCTGTCTTGATATACCTCCACCAATAGCTACTTTCTCAACATTTAGGATGACTCCTAGATTTAAAATCTGAATGGCTGTGTATTCACAAAACTGTTCTAATGCTTCTTTAGCACATTTATCACCATTATAATAGCGTTTGAATAGTTCTCTACCATCGATGTCTTCTTTCTCACCAGATAACTTCTTGTAGTTATTAATTAATGCAGGGGTAGAACAATAATTAACCATGCTACCATGCTTTTCGTCTTCATTATCCTTATTATGTAAATCACTAGTCACAAAGCTTAATTCACCAGCAGTGAAGTTTTTACCCTTTACTAGTTTACCATCAATAATAATGCCTCCACCTACTCCAGTACCGATAATAAATACCGCTGCATTTTGACACCCTCTTAATGCTCCATAGCCTAATTCAGCCATAGCTGCTGCCTTACCGTCATTTTCAATATGAACTTTACATCCACACTTCTTCTCTAATAGTTTTCCAATTGGTTGATTAATATTGTATAGTAAAGCTCCACCAGAAACAGTTATTCCATTTTTAGAATCTACAAATCCCGGTACGCTCATAGCTATTCCTTCGACTTCATTATCAAACTTACAATATATAGAATATATAGTATCTAAAAAATCATCTAAAGAGTCCAATGGTGTTGGAATATATGCTTCTTCACTAATATCATTATCCTCATCAACTAATCCATATTTAATCTCGGTTCCACCGACATCAACTGCTAAAATCTTCATATATTATTATTTCTTTACCTTCTCAATTCCTAAATAATCTAAAGCAAGTTCAATATACTTATCCCAGAATCTCCATTCATGAGTATAGCCAGCTTCTGTAACAAATTCAGCTTTTAATCCAATTTCTTTAGCGTAGCTTCTGAAATCAGTAAAGATGTTATATAAGAAATCATCCTCTCCACAAGCGAAGTATAGCTTTGGCGCGTTTTCCATTTTCGCTAACTTCTTCATACCATCCCAAGTATTTTCAGGTGATTTTAAGAATTTAGCTTTGCTACCAGCAGCTTTAATTTCGCTAGCCATTCTAGGATTAATCTTTCCTTCTTCAATTAGCTTGCGGTAGTTTTTAGGAGCACTTGATAAAACAGCAGCTCCAGCGAATTTTTCAGGATGGGCACAAATAAGCTTAGTTGTTCCTCTACCACCCATTGATAAACCAGCTACATAGTTATCTTCAGGTTTATCACTTGCAGGAAACCAACTGTAAATCATAGGCATAAGTTCTTCTAAAATATAGTTCCAGCTATCAAAGCCAATACCGAAATTAGGCCAATTACCATATGATGAGTTACATGCACTTGGCATTACCACAATAAGTTCTCTTTCAGCTGCATATAATTCAATTAATGATTTTCTGATCCAATCTGAATAGTCTCCATAAGTACCATGTAATAACCATAAAACCTTATATTTTTTATCAGCTTTATAATAATCAGTAGGCTTAACTGGCGTAGGTCTATCTGGTAAAATTATGTTCACATTAAAATTATTAGCTAAATAATAGCTTTCAAAATTCATTGTTAGTAATGCCATATATTATGTCCTCTTTTCTTTATTTTTCTATTATTAATATACCACACAACATCAGAGTGTTTTTAGACAATTATTGATTGTTTCGTTAAAAAACTGCTAAAGCTTTATCACCTTAGCAGTATATCAACTATTCCTTATCTGGTACGAATTTAGTAAATGCGTTTGGATATAAATCCGCTAATGTTCTAACAACATAGTGATTACTCTGTCCTGCAGAGATGACATATGTAGTAGCCATATCTTCCGCAAATTCAGCCATAACCTGACGGCATAACGCACAAGGAGCACCATCACCCGGTTCTTCTCTAGCACCCATTACCGCAATTGCCTTAAAAGATGTGCAACCATTAGCTACCATTGTAAATAAAGCAGTTCTTTCTCCACAAACTGTAGCTCCATAAGAAGCATTTTCAATATTGCATCCCTTATAGATATTTCCATCACTTCCTAATACTGCTGCGCCAATTCTAAATTTAGAATAAGGTGCATAAGCGTTTAATCTAGCTTCCTTAGCAGCTTCAACAAGTTTCAAAATCATTTCTTCAGTCATAATTCATAATCTCCTTTACAACTACTTCCATTATAAGATAAATCAAATAATCATATAGATTATTTGCACAACTATATATATCGATTTAAAAGCCAATATATTTTTCCAAAACAATTACTAAAAAAGTTGTATTTTTAAAAAGAAAATGCTAATATTATTAAGCAAGTTGTCTAAGTAGCTCAGCTGGATAGAGCATTCGCCTTCTAAGCGAACGGTCGGGGGTTCGAGTCCCTCCTTGGACGCCATTTAAAAAAACACTGGATTTATCCAGCTTTTTTTATATTTTGAGGTAATTTATATGAACAAAATCCAAAGCGAATTAAAATCATTGTTAAAACTAGCTATCATCTATATAGCAGGTCAAGTATTAAATTATTTTGGAGTATTATTTGGGGATTGGTTAAGCGTTATTGCCCTTGTTTATAGTGTAGCAGTTATTTATACAATGTTAATTAAATTATTTAATATCGATGTATATACTATATTCGGTGGCAAAAAGCCTCAAGGAAATAAAGTCAAAGAAAGTAAGTAAGCTTAATGATCATGCTATACTTCTATATGGAGGTATATCTATTTTGTCTCACTTAAAATTTCTTCTAATATAATCAGAGTAATTTTCGGAATGTTGATATGTAAGATCATTTTTAAAGAAGGAGAATAGATTTTTCTCAAAAACCATATAGTTAGCTTACAAATGAGAATTTGTTTATA
>JAZRWC010000033.1:0-50010 GCA_045599505.1 Erysipelotrichaceae bacterium
CTAGTCTTCGTATTTCTTTCTAGCTACTAATGCTACTCCAATTCCAATAGCTGATACTGCCATCATTCCATATAACATTGTTAAGTTTACCTTATCTCCTGTTTCTGGTACCTTTTCTTCTGGCTTTACTTCTGGTACTACTGGTGTTGTCTTTACATTTATCTTAGCTTCTGCCTTTCCTGCTGGATAGCTTAACTCTACTGTATGTTCTCCAGTTGTTAATGTTGCTAAGAATGCCTTCTTGAATACTACGATTGTTGATCCTTCTACTAAATCATAGTTTGCTGGATCTACTAGCTTTCCATCTAAGTATACTTCTTCTAATAGTTCTAACTTACCATTACAGTGTACACTTAATGTTTCGCTCTTTTCTGTTACTTCTTCTTCAGTTCCTTCTTCGATAATTTCTACATTACCCTTTAGGATTACTGTTACTACTTCTGTTTCATTTTCTGCTGTTAATTCTACTACTGCTCCTGGCTCAACTTCTACTGTTGTTACTTCCTTACCAGTTTCATCTGTCCATGTCCAATTTTCTGATAGTGTTACTGTTGGTTCTTCTTCTGTAGTAGCTACAGTTGTAATGATTGTATCTGTATCCTTATCTACTTCTACTTCTGTAGTTGTATCATCAGCTACTAATTCGTTCTTTAATGCTGGGATTTCTTTCTGTGCTACAAAGACTTCTCCACATACTGAACACTTCTTACCTTCTGTTAATCCTGTTTCAGTTGCTGTTGGTTCTTTAGCTTCTAGAGTAACCACTTTATGTTCATGTAATTTTGTATTTACGGTTAAGATGTTTTGGTATTTATCAAATATGTCACATTCATAAGCCACACCATCTTCAAGTACTACTTCAATAGTAGATGAATTGCCTAAGTATGTATATTTTTTATTTTCGAATCTATACCATGCATAGCTTAATTCGCCTTCACTACATGTTGCCTTTGGATCTAAAGTGATCTTATCTCCCTTATTACCACATGTGATTTCTGGTAATGAACCTTTCAATCCATTTTCAACCTGTACACGGAATACTACTAACTTTAAATCACCAAAGTCATCTGTAACATAAACCTCTACAAAACAAGCACCTTGTACGCTTTCAATTTTTACTGATGATTTTTCATGAACCATCTCTGTTAAATAATCACCACTAGGATCATAAGAATTCAATGTCCAATCATAATGAATATCACCTTCATTACAGCTAGCTTCAATATCTAATGTTACTGTTTCGCCTTTCTTAACTACAACATTATATGCTTGTGAATGATCATCATATTCTCCAGTACACTTTGTAACTTCTAAACCATTATCTTCAGAAACTACATAAACTAATCCCTGCCCATGATCGAACTCGTCTAAAGCAGTAACTTTATATGTACCTACAGGTACTGTTACTTTTGATTCATTGCTAATGACAGTGCTATCATCTGTAGAATAATTCATCTTTTCCCATTGATAAGATAATGTACCATGTTCTGTTGTACCTGAAACTTCTAATGTTGCAGTTTCACCTTTTCCAACAATAACTCTTAAGAAGCCATCATCATTATTAATTGAGTTAACTGTCTTATCTTCAATAGTAAGCTTATTATTTACAGCTACATAGAAATATGCACCACCATAATTATCATATTCATCATCAACACTAACCATTATAGAAAGGTTCTTCTCAACTTTATCAATTGTATATGTGTCTCCTGTTGCTAATACTTCAGGAGAGAATTCATCATACCAAGTAATATTTACTTCTCCTAAAGTACAAGATGTTTCAACTTTTAATGTAATAGGATCTCCATAATTAACCTCATTATAGCTATCTGGAAGAGCTTCTACAGTCAAATCATTATCGAAATGATAATAACTCCAATAACCTGTTTTATAACCTTTTTCTTCGCACTCAATATTAACACAAAATTGCTCTTTTCCTGTTTCAACAACAAAAGAGAATGTGTCAGTAGTTGCTCCTTCAATTGGAGTTTCCATTACCATACCTTCCTCATCAATGTCATCAATAATAACCCACTGATATGTGCAATCGGTACCACTATTATTTACAACTGTAAATGTTACTGTATCACCAATTTTATATGACTCCTTATCAGTAACAACTTCAAAAGATTTTGCCCAAGCCAAGTTTTCTTCTTCATTAAAATCCTCAGCCTTTATATTTGAAGTTAAAGAAGACGCTTGGAAAACAAGCAATACTGCAAGTAATACTTTCACAAACTTTTTCATCATAAGTTCGCCCCCCTAAATATAAAAATTATTATAACACTATGTTGTTATCAATTCAATTAACACAAATAATATTTGCAAATATTAATCATTATTCAATCTCAATTTAGTATATTCTAATAATATCACTAAATCACCCCCAACAAAAAAAGCCCACATCAATTTATGATGCAGGGCTAAATTATCTTGTGAATATAATTAGTGAACAACGTTCTTTGTATCGCCATCTAAGAATGATTTAATGTTATCAACAACGATAACTGCTCTCTTTTCTAAAGCTTCCTTAGAATAGAAACCGATATGAGGAGTAGCTAAAACATTCTTAGCATTTAATAATACATGATCAGTATTAATAGGTGGTTCAATTTCAAATACATCAACACCAGCAGCAGCGATATCACCGTTATTTAATGCATTAGCTAAAGCTTCGGCATTAACGATTGGTCCTCTAGCAGTATTGATTAATACAGCGTTCTTCTTCATTAACTTAATGTTTTCAGAATTGATTAAATTAATAGTATCGGCATTTTGAGCTGTATGAATTGAAACGATATCACAAGTCTTTAATAATTCTTCAAGTGGTAAGTATGTGAATTCACAATTCTTATCTTCTCTGCTTGTATAGTAAACTTCACAATCAAATGCCTTGGCAATAGTAGCTACCTTCTTACCAATAGTACCTAAACCAACAACACCAAACTTCTTACCAGCTAATTCATAAGAAACTAAGCTTCCCTTAGTCCCAGCCTGTCTAACTGTTGTATTGTATTCATTTAAATGTCTGTAAATGCTAACGATCATACCGAATACCAAATCAGCAACAGCGTTAGTAGAATAACCAGCGCAATTTGAAACAACGATATTATGACTATTACAGTAGTCCATATCAACATGGTTGAAACCTGTAAATGCTACACAGATATACTTTAAATTAGGACAGTTTTCTAAAACTTCTCTTGGATATTTGAAGTTAGTTAAACAAACAACATCAGCATCCTTACTTCTTTCAATTAATGTAGGGATATCTTCCTTTCTGTCATCATACATAACTAATTCATTATCACCAATAACGTTTAGTAACTGAGCCTTTAACTCTTCCTTATTAACTCCTAATGGTTCTAAAATTACAATTTTCATATTTTATTCCAGCTTTCCTTTTTTCTAATATTATTTTATTCTTCTACCAAATTACTATCAATCCAATTGCATTGTATTTTCTAGTCTTCTTTCTGATTCACTATTAATAGCCAATCTCCTAAAACATCTGGTTTAGTAGGTAAATCAAAACTATTATTTGTTATTACGACTTCCTTAGTATCTCCATACTCATTAGTTACTGGATTATACCAGCAAGTAGTGTAAGTAGCGTTATTAAATCCAATAATAGAAGCATTTCTTCTAGTAGCTGCAGGATAATACATTATCCAATGTTTCTTATCATCGCTTACTGTGATAGCAGGTAATTTCTTGCCAAATGGATCCCCAACTGTTTCCTTACCAGTATCATATGGTTTAAGCGTCCAGAACTTGTTATCAAGATAGAATTTGCGCATATAACCCATTTGCTTACCACCTTCACCATCGATGGCTTGAGCCCAGGTAATTCTGTATTTATTAAATGTATTATTGAATCTAGAATCACAATCACTAGGCTCGTAGATATTATCCCAAATACCTTGAGCACCATAAGTAAAGCCACAACCACCTAATTGAATACTTAAATAAGCTGCTCTTCTACCCATTTCGGCAGTGCATAATCTAGTGCCATTTTCTTCTAAAGTACTACAGAATTCATATAATACTTCTCCTTCAACAAACGGTTTATCATTATGCTTCTTTAAAAACTCTTTATAGTCATTTGCACTTACTACATAATCACCATGTCCAGCCTGATTTAAAGTGAAATCATGCCATTCTTCATCCTGGTAATATTCCGCAAATGGTCTTTCATTTGTATAATGAGCTGTCTGTAAGTGATTATAGCTATCTAGTTTTTGAACATATAAAGCTACTTCTCTCCAACCATCAATGCATGCTTGTCTAGTATTAGGATCATATCCTGCTACTTCACCAGCTAATGTCCATACCATAGGTAAAGCACCATATCTAGCTATGAAGTATCTAGCTTGATTCTTTTGATGTTCAATATCACCTAGTACACTCATAAACCAGGCAAAACCCAATGCATTAATAATTCCCTTGTCAGCTAGATAATACATTCTTCTATCTAATTCATTTTGGAAGAACTCAACATTAGGAACATCATTGTCTTTCCAATATAATGCCTGTCCTCCTCTAGGCTTATCACTTCTTAGATTTGTCTGATATACTGTATATCCTTGTTCAAATCTTCTATCAATCATTCCCTTAAACATACTAGTCATTTCAGGATGATTGCTGTCATCCCATCTTTCTCCATAAGAGAATTCCCAATGAGTATCTCCTAACCAAAAAAATGGTGTTCCATCAGCATATGTAAAGAAATGCTTATCATCGCTAACCTTAATAAAACCATGCTTATAAATATCCAAGTCACCTGCGTAAGGAATACTTTCTACATTTCCACTAACTTTATTTAATCCTGTTTCTTCTAAAGCAGATAAAACATAATTCCATGTCCCTACACTTATTGGAGCAAAGCTAACCTTATAAGTATTTCCTCCATCCCAATAAGCTTCTCTAGTAATTACTTCACCATTTGGACCAGTAAATGTAGCTGTAATAGTATTATCTAAAAACGGATTGGCGTAGCTAGTTTCACATTGGAATTCTAATATAGTCTGTCTATAGTTTTCTGTAGTAGTCATATGATATTATTCCCTTTCCGATTAAATTTAAAATATACATTTATTATATCCTAACTGATTAACTAAGTCTCAAATGAAGATGCTAATAGGGTTCAAAAATATTGTATAATATAGATAGGATTATTATTAAATCCCCCTATTATTTTTTGATTACCTCCATTATTGAAAAATAAATATAAAGGGACAAGAAATTATATAGATTTTTTCTAGGAATGGAGGATTGAAAATGGAAAAATCAAAAAATGAAACTGTCTCACTAAACAGAGAATACAAGGACAGTATATTCACTTCACTTTTCAAAGAGAGTGAATACGCACTAAAGCTGTTTGAATGCTTACACCCGGAAGTAAAAGAGGTAAAAGCAGAGGATATCAAAACAGCAACATTATCAACGGTCATCACAAACCAAAGATACAATGACCTGACTCTACAATATCAAAACAAAATAATGGTATTTGTAGAAGAACAAAGTTCCTTTAGTAAGAGCTTACCTTTTAGAATGATGCTTTACGCAGTAAAGACATTAGACAATTATTTACACCAACATTCAGAGCTAAACATCTACATGTTGGATGAAAGTGATTTGCCAATTATTGAGTTCTACTGTATTTGTTCATATGGAAACAACTCAAAGAATCATGAAGAAACTCTATATTTTGGTAAGAATACGGGAAGCTTACATGCCGAAGTAAAAATGATTTATATTACCGATGACAACAAAAGTGTAATTAATCAATATTTAAAATTTGTTGATGATTTACAAAATATTCGTAATGATCAATCACTAAGTAATGAGGTAAAACTACAAAAAGCTAGGTCATTAATAGATCAATATATCGAAAGTGATATGTTAGCAAATTACTTAAGGAAAAGAAAAACGGAGGTAAATGAAATGTTAGAATACCTTACAGATCAAGAAGAAGTCCTAAGAAGATATGTGAATTCTGAAAAGAAACTTTCCTATGAAAAAGGCACAATTGAAGGAAAAATTGAAGGAACAATAGAAAGTATTCTCTCAATCGCCAAAAACAATAATTTTTCAGTAAATGAAGCTATTAACCTAATTGGAGCAAAAGATAAATTGGAATATATGATTGAATACCTTCAAACTCATGTTGAATTCAAAGATGAACTAATCAAAATGTATCCTGATTGGGTCTTCGAATTTGATGAAGCAAATAGATAGGTACTAATTTATCATTAATCAAAACGGAGGTAAATGAAATGTTAGAATACCTTACAGATCAAGAAGAAGTCCTAAGAAGATATGTGAATTCTGAAAAGAAACTTTCCTATGAAAAAGGCAAAATCGAAGGAAAAACTGAAGGGAAAATTGAAGGCACAGTTGAAGGAAAAATTGAAGGAACAATAGAAAGTATTCTCTCAATTGCCAAAAACAATAATATTTCAGTAAATGAAGCTATTAACCTAATGGGGGCAAAAGATAAATTGGAATATATGATTGAATACCTTCAAACTCATAGTGAATTCAAGGATAAGTTAATTAAAATGTATCCTGATTGGAATTTTGAAGTCTTTGATTTAATTGATCAATAACATTATTTATCCAATTTAGTAGCCTGATAGAATTTACTATCAGGCTATTAATTTACCAGTTTTTCACTTGTGAAAAAAAGTGTTATCAAACAGGTTTCTTTGCTGTTTTCGGTTGTGAAATCAGTCAAAATATTATATATTTATAGTGTATATTTATGGATGCGAGTAATCGCATAAAAAAGGAGAAAAGAAGCAATGGTTATTACTAAAGAAGTAGAAAACATGTGTAAAGTAACTGTTGGTGCTAGCCATGGATGTGCTCCAATCCCTGAAGAAGGTAAGTGGGTTTATGCTAGAGAAGTTAAGGATATCTCTGGTTTAACTCATGGTATTGGTTGGTGTGCTCCTCAGCAGGGTGCTTGTAAGTTAACTTTAAACGTTAAGGAAGGCGTAATTGAAGAAGCATTAGTTGAAACTATCGGTTGTTCAGGTATGACTCACTCAGCAGCTATGGCTGGTGAAGCTATCGTTGGCAAGACAGTTTTAGAAGCTATCAACACAGACTTAGTTTGTGACGCTATCAACACTGCTATGAGAGAATTATTCTTACAGATTTGCTATGGTCGTACTCAGTCAGCATTCTCAGAAGGTGGATTATCTATCGGTGCTGGTATGGAAGACTTAGGTAAGGGTAAGAGATCAATGGTTGGTACAATCTACTCAACTAAATTAAAGGGACCTCGTTACTTAGAATTAACTGAAGGTTATATCACAAGATTAGCATTAGACGCAAACAATGAGATCATTGGTTACGAATATGTTAACTTAGGCAAGTTCATGGACGCTGTTAAGGCTGGTAAGGATGTTGCTGAAGCATTAAAGGCTGAAACAAAGAACTATGGTAGATTTGCTGAAGGTGTCAAGTACATTGACCCTAGAGAAGAATAAGAGGGGGATAAGTAATTATGGCATTATTTGAAAACTACGAAAGACGTGAAAAGCAGATTTTAGAATGCATCAATAAGTATGGCATTAGCACTATTGAAGAATGTGAAGAAATCACTAAGTCTTATGGCTTAGATGTTTACAACATGATCAAGGGCATTCAGCCAATCTGTTTCGAAAACGCATGTTGGGCATACATTGTAGGTGCTGCTATCGCTATTAAGAAGGGCGTTAAGACTCCTACAGAAATCGCTGCTACAATCGGTGAAGGCTTACAGTCATTCTGTATCCCTGGTTCAGTTGCTGATGATCGTAAGGTAGGCTTAGGTCATGGTAACTTAGCAGCTATGTTATTAGATGACAATACTAAGTGTTTCGCATTCTTAGCTGGTCACGAATCATTCGCTGCAGCTGAAGGTGCTATCGGTATTGCTAGAAACGCTAACAAGGCAAGAAAAGAACCATTAAGAGTTATCTTAAACGGTTTAGGTAAGGATGCTGCAAAGATTATCTCAAGAATCAACGGTTTCACTCATGTTGAAACTAAGTTCGACTACTTCACAGGTAAGTTAGAAGTTGTTAACATGCATCCATATTCTGATGGCGAAAGAGCTAAGGTTAACTGCTATGGTGCAGATGACGTTAGAGAAGGTGTTGCTATCATGTGGCATGAAGGTGTAGACGTATCTATCACTGGTAACTCAACTAACCCTACAAGATTCCAGCATCCAGTAGCTGGTACTTATAAGAAGGAATGTGTTGAAGCTGGTAAGAAGTACTTCTCAGTAGCATCAGGTGGTGGTACTGGTAGAACATTACATCCAGATAACATGGCAGCAGGTCCTGCTTCTTATGGTATGACAGATACAATGGGTAGAATGCATTCAGATGCACAGTTCGCTGGTTCTTCATCAGTTCCTGCACACGTAGAAATGATGGGCTTAATCGGTGCTGGTAACAACCCAATGGTTGGTATGACAGTTTCTGTTGCAGTAGCTGTTTACGAAGCTGTTAACAAGTAAGATATCTTATTACTAGAAAGTTTAAAGGGATATAAATCGTAATTGATTTACATCCCTTTTTTCTATCTTCATTTTTTCATTCCACCCAAAAACAGCATAAAATTTTACGTCGGTTTTCTCACGAAAAAAAAGAAACCACATTAAGTGATTTCTAGTCTATAACATTGAAGTCAGTATTCTTATATTTCATTAATGAATCTATCGCCTCTTGACCTAATTCTGATTTAATCTGATCAAGTATAGATTCAACTATTTGAGTCCCTTCTTCTTTAAAAATAGCCTTAGTTACATCAGAAAAGCTGAATAATGCATGTCCACTATGATATTCGAAAGATTTAATATACTCTTGTTTTTTTACCATCTCTTCATCTTCTCCAACATTACAATCGACAATTCTGTGTAAACAATGATCACCCGTAAATAATGACTGCTCAACTTCATATCTTATTTCAGGATTGAATCCTGCAGCAATTGCTTTATCAATATTAGCGCAATATACTACACCAGCACCATGAAGATTCATATTCATAAATTGATTATGCCATGGACAAACTGTTATCTTCATCACATAATCAGGAACCTTAGAAACAATCTCTGACTTATTAGAACAACCTTCTAACATTACTTCCTTAGTAGCTGCCCATTCAGAATAACGACAATAGTTGCTGTAAGATAATTCAACACCATCTTTAATAGCTCTTTGAGCCATTCTTCTTCCTCTCTGATTTCCATAATATCTGGTAGCATGCTTAAAAGCTTCTACACCTTTATCAGCAAATCTACTAACTAATTCCTTATAAAATAAACCAATGACATACGCATGTGTCTTTTCTGTAAATACCATAATATATACCTCTACTACTATTCTATCATCAAAAAAGCCACAATTTAATTGTGACTTCCCATTTTCTATAAACCGTAATCGTTAGTATATGTAACTAAATTAACATTTCTAACCTGTTCTAAGGCCTCTAACTCTTTGATAGCTTCTTTGCAGCTTTCATCATATGAAATCTCAAATGTTAATTCAACATTACCATTACTAGAAGAACTTCTGCTCTTTAACTTCTTCTTTTTGATTGTATTGATAATTGTTTCTGCACTTACTTCACTAGATTTAGTACATACAACTACTAATAAGTATTGAGTCTTAGCCTTAACATCTAATAGGTATAGTACGTAATATAATAAGCCAAGAAGAATAGAACCAGCTAGAGCTAAAACGTATAAGCCAGCACCAGACATAATACCACCAGTAATTGCCCAGAATAAGAACGCTGTATCTACAGGATCCTTGATAGCTGTTCTAAATCTTACGATAGATAATGCACCAACCATACCTAATGATAATGATAAGTTAGAATTGATAGTTCTAATAATCATAGCTGTTGTCATTGAAATAAGAGCTATAGTTAGTACTGAAGATTTGTTATAAACAACTCCAGAGAATGACTTCTTATAAACAACGATAATAAATAAGGCAATGATGAATGATACTAATAGGCTTAATAAAATATCCTGAATAGTAACAGCCTGCTGGAAACCATCTAGCACGCTCTTTTTAATTGCGTCAATAATACTCATACTTGTAGTCCTTTCTACTTCTTACTCATACAATAAGCAAATTTGCTTACTGCTAATCTTGTCTTAGGAATTGAGCTTAATACTGCTGTTATATGGCTAGGAATAAACTCATTACATTTAACTTCTAATACTACTTCTTGATCTGCTGTAACTGGATAAGTATAGCCATCATCAAACAGATCATTTTGATATCTACCACTTCTGATATCTTCATCAATGGTAATTCTAACCTCACTTACATCATAAGTAAAGGCAGTTCTACGATAATCAACTAATACTGCTGGCTTTAGATTCCTTTCTAAAGCGTTGCCAATAAACTTATTTAGAAACTTATTTGAAGAGATGATTTCATCATATCTGCCTTCCTTAATAAGTTTGTATTGTTCTAATGTAAGGGAGCAAGATTCCTTATAAGTGAATTCTGCATCCTTATGCTTACATTCTAACTTAATAACATTACTAGAACCATTATAGATTCTAATGCGGTATTTACCTCTAAATTCAATACCATCTAACTTCTCATATAATGATGAATTGTAGTCATCATCGAAATATAGGCTTCTAATATCGTAAGAGTACTTATCACTTATTGAATTCTTATCCAACTTCATTAAAGCCTTTAATTGTCTTTTTAGTAATTCAGCAGAATATTTACTAATGACAAATTTCAATTCATATCGATATTCTACCATAGGCTACCAAACAACTCCTTCATCTTAGCATCAGAAAGTGAGAAGTAATATCTTGTCTGATTTAGGATGTATCTTGTTCTATTATTGATAAATGAACGCATATCATTTAACTGATAGTTATAATAATACATAGAAGGTGAATCTTCAATTACTGGATCTAATACTCCTTGATAGAAATATCTATCTCTAGAAATATCGTTACTATAACTATCCACAAACTTGTTGAAGTATTCTGTTACTCTATCTTTAGTAAATGTATTCTGTAAATGGAATGATAATCTTTCTAACCATTTCTCCTTAAATTCAGCGTTTCTAAATAGCGCTCTAGGAATGGTATTATCATAAACATTTTCAACGAAACCTTCCATACCATAACTTGTTAAATAGCTATAGTAGTAATTCTTATCCCAGAATCTAAATGCCTGGTCTAAGTCATAGAAAATATATTTCCACTTACCACCATCTAATTCAGTTGATTTAAAATATCTGATGTTGTTAACATCTGGGTTGCAACAATACATCTGACAAATCCAGAAATCGATAACGTTATCGATATCTAAAATTGTTTTAACATATTCATAATTTGAATCGTAATATAAATCATGAGTCTGGCAGAAGTAGATAACCTCATCATAGAAGTCCCCATCACCACATTTAATAGTTAAATCAGCATTGACGATAGTAACTGAATCTTGGGAAACATTAAATCTTTCAGAGATAAAAGCAGCGTTGACCTTTTCTCTTAGATTATAAATACCTTTATAGTTCCCATTAACAAATAATACGCAGCTCTTATAATCTTGAGAAACAACATATTCATCAGAAAGATTACAAGCTAAAGCGTCTTTAAATATTGTCTTGGTCCAGTCATTTGAACCGCTTCTGACAACGATAGATTGATAAATAGAATTATCACGATTATCAAATAGTGGATAAACTAATTCGCTGCAACCATATTGACTCTTAAATCTAATACCAAAAGATAACTTAGCCATGTTTCTGGCATTGTTACCAAAACAAGCTATTGAGCAACCTTCATTAAATGAACCATTTGGTTCATAAAATTCAATATTAGCAGGTAATTCGTTATCTGACCAAGAGTTATTAACCAAAATTCGATAATCATATGGATCCATGCTTATTGAGCATATTGGTAAAGTGATACCTTCATTAATGAAATAGCTATTTGTTACTACTTCACTTCTGTAACTATCACTACTATATACAACTGCTTTAATAACAGTTGAATCATTTAAAGTAATCGGGCCAGAATAGTATCTACCATATGACTTATCTGGTTCTGATCCATCTAAAGTATAGTAAATATCACCATAACCACTTAATGAGATAGTCATACTTTTCTCATCATTATATATACCACCAATAGTAGAAAATTCAGGGTTCAGACTTACAGTCCTTCTTCCTGAATTATTAGGTCTTTTTGGAGTTGGTTCACTAATATAATACCAGCCTCTATTTTCATTTCTACCATAGCTATAGCCATAAGGGATATTTGAGATAACTACACTGTCAACTATTCTATTACCATCATAAATGAGTACTGATTCATTTTCTGATAGTTTGAAATCTACATGAGTGTAGCTCTTATTTGATAGTTTATTATTACCACTTGCCATCACAATATAGTATTCTCCAGCGCCTAATTCAACATCAGGTAGTTTCGCAAAAGTTAATTGTTCTGGACTATTAGTAATATAGTAATCAGCTAAATTAATAGTAGAATCTGAATTATTGTATAGCTCAATCCAATCGTAATATTCATTACCATTTTGAGCTAAGTATTCATCATTCAAATTCATCAATTCATTGATAATTAATCCTTTATAATTATTAACGCTTTCTAACTGGAACTTATCAACACCTTCATTAGTATTCTCATAGCCCTTTGATAAGAATGAGCCACTAACATATTTACCATCATCCATTCTGATTAAGGCTAAACCGCTAGCTAAGCCATCATAGCTAACCTCATTAATAATATGTCCCTTATAAGATAAGATTGCCTTACCTGTTTTACTAGCGAAGTTAAATCCTAAATGATCATCATCAAAATGATTTCCATCACCAGTGTTAATAACATATATTTCCCCTGGTGCTAATACTACATCTTCAAAAGTATATCTAAATGGAACACTTTCATCATTTGATAAACAATAATCCTTTAAATTGATCTCTTCTTCAGAATTATTCTTTAATTCAATATAGCCATACATAAAGCCCTTTTCATCGATGAAGTTACCTTTATTTCTAACAAGTAATTCATTGATTACTAAGTTGTTATCATCTTGACCATATAATGATTCAATATAAGTATTTAAACCAGCTAATGAGTTTTCTTGACCTGGAGTACCATAGTCACAAACCATAATGCCACCACTTGATAATCTATTGATTGACTGGTTTTTGCCTAGAGCCACTGTAGTAATTCCATCGATTATCTTCTTATGAGCATTTACTAAGATAATATCTTCCTTACCACCACTTGATAGTTTGAAGTTAGCGTTCAATCCTTCATTATCCCCACCAACACAATTAACAACAAGATACCCTTTTGACTTAATAGTTACTTCTGGGAATAACCATTTAACAGAATCCTTTTTATCAGATAAGCCATAACCAGTTAAATCGATATCATGATCAGTACCATTGTATAACTCAATAAAATCAGATAAGCGGTTATTCTCATCGATATAGATACCAGCGTTATTAGTAACTACTTCATTTATAATTAACTTATTGATTGTTTCTGTATTATTCTCTGGTAATACTCCAGCGATAATCTCATCTTCCTGTTTTAATGAAGGTAAAAACTGCCCAATAGCTACTACGACTATTAAGGCTACAATCATCATAATAAGGAAGGCGTAATCACGCTTTACAGTACCACTTTGTTTTCTCATGCAATCATTTTATCATAAAGCCATTCTATTATAAAGCAACCTTAATCCTCCAAAAGAAAAATCCAGCATAAGCTGGACTTAACTACATATTCAAAAATTGATATAAAGCACCTAATAAGTTTGAATTACTATTGTACTTACAAGTCATGATCTTAGGCTTTCTTAATGGTACAGCTACCTTGCTCCAATATTCATCAACTGCGTTTCTAACATACTCGATAAATAAAGGTTCATTAGAAATACCACCACCAACTAGTACTCTTTCTACATCTAATATGCATTGAATATTGTAGTATTGGTAAGCAAGCCTACTACAGAATAGCTTTAAGCCAGTCTCTACTTCCTTATTACCTTGCTTAATTAACTCAAAGCACTTAATGCCATCAACATCATCTAAACCACTAGTTTCCTTAATGGCTTTCTTTAATCCTTCAATACCATTGTAGTTAGTAAACATCGTACTCTTATTGTTTAGGTCATTAATATCAGAATAGATAAATGAGAAGTTACCAGCACTGATGTGACTGCCAGTATATAACTTACCATTAATAACTACTCCTCCACCAATACCAGTACCTAATACTGTTACGATACCATTTTGATGACCAACCATATTACCATATCCAACTTCAGCTAAAGTTGCACAATATCCATCATTATTAACAGTAACTCTTACTTTAGTTAACTCTTCTAAATCCTTTTTAACTTCCTTAACTTCTCTACCCTTTAGCATGCTGCTACCAAAACAAACACCTTTTTCATAGTCGATTAATCCAGGCATACTGATGGCAATACCATCAACATCACCTACTGTATTTTTAATATCCATAATCCAACCTAAAAACTCTTGATATTCACTTCTCATTTGGCAAGCTGCTCTACCTGTTAAACTGAAATTTAAGCTCTCATCACTAACAGCATATTTAATACTGCTTCCCCCGATATCTATTAGTAAATATCTTCCCATAATATTATCTCCTTATGTTTCTTATACATATATTATATCTCACAAACTACAAAAAAAGCATACGGCCTAAACCATATGCTTAACGATTTTATACAAATGTTACTTTTGTTGCTCCATATTCCTTAGCTAACTTTTCCATTCTAGCTAATTCTTCATCAGAGATGATACTTCTACCACAAATCTCTAATCCTTCCTCTCTTACACCGAAAGGACGATATTTAATAAGTTTATAGAAGCACTTATCCTTGATAATTGAGGCAACATTCTTAACTGTGATTTCATTCTGTTCACTGTTATTTAGTAATACTGTTCTAACTTCATAGATCTGATCATGTTCTAATAAGTAGTTAAGATTCTTTAAGATCATATCGTTATCCTTACCAGTAAGTCTAATATGATAATCTCTATCAAAAGCCTTAACATCTAACATAACCTTATCAGTGACAGCCATTAATTCTGGTAATAACTCGTAATCATTAACTCCATTAGAATCCATAAATGTTGTTAAACCAAGATCATGTGCTTGCTTGAATAACTCAGTTAAGAATTCAGGATGATTACTACATTCACCACCGCTAACAGTAATACCCTTAATGAACACTCTAGCCCTTTTAATATGTTCCATTACTTCTTCAACAGACATATAGCTAATCTTTGGAGAAGATAAGTTTGGACATGTCTTTAAGCATGTATCACAATTAACACACTTTTCTTTGTCCCATACTACCTTTCCATCAACAACACTTAATGCTTGTACTGGGCAAGTTTTAACACATGCACCACAATTAACACAATAGTTTATTGTCTCTGGATTATGACAATATAGACATTTCAATGGACATGATTGGAAGAAAATACTAGTTCTATTTCCAGGTCCATCAACATTAGAAAAGGAAATGATTCTATTAATCGGCGCCTTCATATGCTTCGATTCTTCTATCTAAGGCATTTGAAGTATTTCTAGCGCCCTGACCGAATACTGTACACTGATTTAATGAAGCCTTACCAGCATCTAACTTAGCTAATTCACTCTTCTTTACTAAGTAACCAGTAACTCTTACTACATCATTATTAGCTAAATAGCCTGAGAAGTATCTCATACCATTAGATAATGCACCCTTGATGATGTCTAATAATGATTCAGGAGTCTTTTCCCAAGTTTCTTCGAACTTGAAGATATCACCGATACCAGTTGGGAAGTACTTGTGGAATCTGCATGAATGTAAGATATGTTCCATTAATTCTGGTTCAGTACCGATTGCGATTCTAGCACCTGGAGAATTTTCTCTACCATCAGAGTCGATACCTACCTGTGCATGTAATCTATACTGGTTATTTGTTCCTTCACAATATAAACCTGGATGCTTAGCTACTAAATCAGAGATGATTTCCATGATTTCAACGCCTAAATCATCAACAGCCTTATTATGACCATAACCCTTCATTGGATCAGTAACGCCCATTAACTTATTGCAGCATTCGCATAAGCCAACCATACCGAACATACCAGTGAAGTTTTCTCTCTTAACGAATCCTTCCTGAACTAAGAAGCTTGACTTGAAGAAGTTGCTTTCTTCAACGATAAACTTAATTCTATTATCCATGAATTCTAACTGTAAGTTTACATAGTAAGGTAATACTCTAGTCTTGAAATCTTCAATAGAAGTAGCTTCCTTACTCATTTCATACATTCTTAATCTTGGTAATGTGTAGCCACCACCACAAACTTTTAAGCCATTGTAACAAGAAGCGATAACATAATCTTCTCCCCATTCCTTTGAGAATCTCTTATGATCAGCAAATGATGGCTTTGAAGTCTTTAACATACACTTAACAGCTAATACAGCATATTCATCTGGTGTAATATCTGGATCATACTTTAATGTTAAGTTTGGCATAGCTAGCTGCATTTCTTCAGTTAGCTCTAAGATGATTCTACCAGTGATAGAATCTTGAGGTCCTAAATCAGCATGCACGAAGCTATCTACTAAAGTCTTATCGATGTGTAATAAGAACTGCTTTAAAATCTTCTTAGCTGTAGCTCTATCCATCTGCTTAACAAATGGTTCTAATAATGTGTCTAAGTTTCCTAAATAAACTGGGAAGCTTGTAATTGAAGGTACATTCTTGTACATGATTAATAAAGCGTTAGTAGCTTCTAATAAATCAGTTGGTGCCTCTAAGCCTAAGAACTCACAGCCCTTTTCCATTAAAATATTGTATTCAGGAGCGATGTATCTTGGTCTGTATGGAGCACTACCTTCACCTAAATCACAAAGGATTCCCTTAGCGAAGCCAGCCTTATATTCTTCAGACTGTAAGAAATCTCCTTCTAAATTTTCAGCATATCTAGCTAGCTGTAAAACCTGCTGCTGATATGTCAAAGTTTCATCTTTAATAATATCCATTACTCTAGTCATAAATAACCTCCGACTATATCAATAATATTGTCTTATATTATAGGGATAATTGCAAACGAAAACACCAATTTCTAATAATGTTTTTCACTTGCAATTAATTCATTAAAAACTATAATTAATCTCATGAGTAAACAGTTAAAAGCATCACTATTATTAACGATCGCTGCCTTTATCTGGGGTAGCACATTTGTCGCCCAAACTATTGGAGCAGGATATGTAGGACCACTAACCTTCTTAGCTAGTAGAAGCTATTTAGGTGCTTTTGCGCTTCTTCCTTTATCATTAAGAAATAAGAAAGACATCAATTGGCATAATATATCTTCAGGAATAATAGTTGGTATCTTTTTAACATTTGCCTCATTATCTCAACAAGCAGGTATCGGTTATACAGATTCAACAGCTAAGGCGAGTTTTATCACTGCTTTATACATCATATTTGTCCCATTAATTGAGTCATTAAGAGCTAAAAGATTTGATTTAAAATTATGGTTTTGCGTAATCATTTCTACAATAGGTTTAGCATTTTTATGTAACCTAACTTCACTGAGCTTATCACTAGGAGATTCATTACTATTTTTATGTGCCATCCTTTATTCTTGTCACATATTAGTAATAAATAAGTTTGCTCCTACTACTAATGGGATTATTATTTCCAATACCCAATTTATTACTTGCGCGATTATCTCAACAATTCTAATGTTATTCTTTGAACCATTAGATATAGCTGCTGTACAATCCGCTATCGCTCCTATCTGCTATGCAGGTTTCTTATCAAGCGGTATAGCTTATACATTACAGATTATCGCTCAAAAGGATTTAGATCCAACAATAGCCTCATTAATCATGTCACTAGAGTCAGTATTTGGTGCACTAGGAGGACTAGTAGTATTACACCAGGTATTATCTGATAAGGAACTATTAGGTTGTGTATTAATGTTCGCTGCAATAATAATCGCTCAATTAGAGCCAAAGAAGTAAAAACTCATTCATTCCAAAAGAAAACGCCAGACTATACAATCTGACGTTATTTTTACTGTCCGCTAGCTAGCTTCTTTCTGATTGTTGTTGAGAAGTATTCAAGTAATAATACCATTACT
Organism: Erysipelotrichaceae bacterium; assembly: GCA_045599505.1. Classification (GTDB taxonomy): domain Bacteria; phylum Bacillota_I; class Bacilli_A; order Erysipelotrichales; family Erysipelotrichaceae; genus UBA1783. The sequence continues at coordinate 18,200 of JAZRWC010000033.1, forward strand.
ACTAAACCTAATAACATAGCACTTGTACTACCCCAATCACTTCTTCCAATTGCCTGAATTAATGAAGCACCGATACCGCCAGCACCAACTAATCCTAATACAGTAGCGTTTTTAACGTTAATATCTAAACGATAAATAACGATAGAAACGATATTACTGCTTAACTGTGGGATGATACCATATCTGATCTTTTCAAATGCGTTACATCCTGCTGCATCTAAAGCTTCAATAATACCTGGATTTAAATCTTCAATAGCTTCAACTAGTAATTTACTTAGCATACCGATAGAGCCTATCGACATTGTAAGTACACCCGCAAATGCTCCAGTACCAATCGCCTTAACAAACATGATTGCGTACATGAATGAAGGGAATGCTCTAATAATAGAGATGATTGTTAAGCATACTGCGTTTACTGGTTTTGGTGCAATATTTCTTGAGCATAAGAACGCTAGAGGAATTGAGAAGATTACACCGATTACCGTTCCTAAAAAGGCGATAGCTAATGTTTCAAGTAACATGTTAGCTAAACCAACACTACTTGTATCAAATACTAACTTCCAGTTAGGCTGTAATAAACCGAAGAACGCCTTTTTCGCAATAGCGAAGCCTCTTTCGTTAGCTGCTTGGAAAGCTAATGTACGCTTTGATAAGTATAAAATGAAAGCTACACCCGCAATTTCAATTGCGAATGTTGGCCAAAGCTTTGGATACTTTTTAAGCTGCTTTTCAACTGTTAATTTATTCTCGCTCATCCTTGTACCAACTTTCTTCTAATAGTTCTAGAAACTGTTTCAATTACTACAACTGTAATAACTAAAACTAATAAGATTAATCCAGCCTTATCGTAGTTACGCCATGTAATCTGAGTATTGATATGAACACCAATACCACCAGCACCAACATAACCTAAGATAGCTGCACTTCTAACGTTTGTTTCAAAACAATATAGTACTGTACTCCAGAAGAAGCCTCTAACCTGTGGATAAGCAGCATCAATCATACACTTGATTCTGCTTGCACCAGTTGACTCCATAGCTTCATATGGTCCCATATCAATTGTTTCAATCTGCTCATAAAGCATCTTAACCGCAATTGTATAAGTAAAGATAGCGATGGCAACAGTACCTGCTACTGCACCTGTACCGATAATGATCGATAGTAAGCTTGCATATACCATTGTTGGCAATGTTCTAAAGATACTTAATAAGCTTCTATGAGCACCAATATAGTATTTGTTTAGCTTGAAATTGTTTGATAAATAGAAGCTCATCGGAAGTGCAACTACACATCCAAATGCAGTTCCTAATAATGACATTACAATTGTATCAACCATAGGCTTTTTGATTTCAGCCCAGAAGTTCCATCTTGGTGGGAACATCGCAACTACTATTTCAGTGAAGTTCTTAAATCTCTTAACAAATTTTACTAAATTCACCTTGCAGAAATTAGAAGCTAATATAGTTACGATAATAACCAAAATTGTAATATATGGAGTCCAGTTGAACTTTTCCTTTACCTCTTTACCATTACTTAATGTATAAGTTCTAGGAATAAAGATATTTAGAATATCGTCCAACATTATTTCTTCTCCTTCATTAGGTCGTCATCACTGATATCACGGCCATAAATCTTACGGAAGTTATTATGCTGATCCTTCATATATTCACTTGTAGGTCCATCAAAGACGATCTTACCAGCCTGGATACCGATAATTCTATCAGCATACTGTAAAGCTAAATCGACATGGTGGATATTGATTAATACTGTAATACCTAAATCGCGATTGATTCTCTGGAAGTCGCTCATAACAGCATCTGCCATAACTGGGTCTAACGCTGCAACTGGTTCATCGGCTAAGATAATCTGTGGTTCTTGAGCTAGTGTTCTAGCTAAGGCAACACGCTGTTGTTGTCCACCAGAAAGCTGGTCAGCTCTTGTATATGCCTTTTCCAAAATACCTACTTTATCTAGTGCTTCTAAAGCAGTGATCTTATCCTTCTTAGAGAATAATCCTAATAATGTTCTTAAAACACTCATATCAGCAACACGTGCTGTTAAAACGTTATTAATAACGCTAGTTCTCATTACTAAATTGAAAGACTGGAATACCATTCCAATTTTTCTTCTGAATTTTCTTAATGCTTTGCCCTTTAATTTTGCTACATCTTCGCCATCAACACTGACAACGCCATCAGTAACATCAATCATCTTGTTTACTGTTCTAATTAAAGTACTCTTACCAGCTCCTGATAAGCCGATAATTGCAACGAATTCCCCTGGCTGGATTTCTAGACAAACATCATCTAATGCCTTTGTTCCATTAGAATAAACTTTGTTTACATGTTCAAACTTAATCATAGAGGTTTTCTCCTTTGCCCATCTTTTGAAATAAGGCGTATGCAAGATTGCTGCATACGCCTAATAGTTTTTTACTTAATAGTAATTAAAAATTAGTCTTTGAATAATTCAGTAGCAGCTCTAGTTCCATCGTAGTCAGAGTCCTTACCAACCTGGTAACCCTTATGGCTGTATGGAGCAACACATGCTAAACCTTCTTCAGTAGAACCGATTTCTAAGAATGCTTCCTGTAAAGCCTTAACGAATTCAGGAGTCATCTTTTCATCAACCTTTTCAGAAGCAACTGCGATACAGTCGTTCATGATGAAATCAGAAACACCGATAATCTTGATAACATCCCAAACGTTTTCGTACTTACCTTCAGCGATTTCAGCAGCATAAGCAGCTTCGAAAGCTTCAGTAGAAGCAGCATCCTTACGGATATCAGCGTAACCAACGATAACGTCACAGTTACCAACTAATAAGTTTTCCATCATTGTAGAGTATGCAACGTCTGTTGTAACTGAACTTAATGATGCGATAGTTCTCTTTTCATTTCCAGCACCTTCACCGAATTCGTTATTTAACCATAATGATGGATAAATATAACCAGATCCAGAAGTTGTTGAAGAAGACTGCCATCTAGCAGAATCTAAGTCTTCCCAAGTTAATGTGCCATCTAAAGTCTTCTGATAAATATCAGCACCCTTTTCAGTAGCGATATTTACATAAGTTAAACCAGCATAACCACTAGCTAATTCTTTAGCATCAGTAGTGATACCTTCGTTCCAAGGAGTGATACCTTCTTCAGGGAAGATAACTCTACCATCAGCGTCACCAACACCACTTCTTAAAGCTTCTAATAATAAGTCAACACCATCAGAATATAAGATGTAAGTTCCAGAGTTTAAGAATCCAACGTCGATAGTACCAGAAACCATACCTTCACCAACTACAGCGAAGTTAGTTCCAACGTCGATAGTAACGTTTTCAACCACGAAACCCTTTTCAGCTAACTTAGTCTTTAACATTTCCTTTAAAGGTTCAGCAGCTGCGATGATAGCATCAGCAGGTTTAGAAGGAACAAATGAAATAGATAATGTGTCAATAGTAGTGTCCTTAGTTTCTGGTTCCTTAGATCCACAAGCAGCTAAAGAAACAACCATTAATACGCTTAATAAAACAATTAATAATTTTTTCATGATTTTCCAATCCTCCACCACTATTATAATGAATATATAACTAACATACAACAAATCACACAAAATAATTTTTTCACTACTCTATTCGTTTAATTGACAAGTTATAAGCTCAATTTTTACTTTAATTTTTATCAAAAAAAACTGTTTCTATGCGTAATTTGTTCATTTATTAACCAAAAATGTTTATAATGGACTTTGGAGAATATTTTATGTTTAGAAAATGCGTCAATATTAGAGATTTAGGTGGTTATACTAATATTCATGGTCAGAAGGTAAAAAGTGGTCTTTACTATCGTTCTGGTGCCCTAAATCTATTCAATCAAACTGAATTAGAATTATTAAAATCATTCAACATCAAATTCATTTTAGACTTAAGAACAAAAAAGGAATCAGATGCTAATCCTGATCCAATCTTTGAAAATGTTGAATATTTAAGACATAGTGGTGTAGAAACTAAGGAAGGAAAAGAAGTTGACTTCTCTCCTGAAGCTATGATGGTTATTGGTGCAGATAGCGATAACCAATATGCTAAACTTGAAAACTACTATGTAAATGTCCCATATGATAATGAAGCCTTAAAAATCTTCTTTAGCGAGATTAAAAAAGCTAACCTTCCTATCCTATTCCATTGTTTCACTGGCAAGGACAGAACAGGTGTAGCTGCTATGCTTCTATTAGGATTATTAGAAGTTGATAAACAGACAATCATCGATGATTATCTATTATCAAATGAATATCATCAAGAAAAGATTGCTCAAAAGTTTTCAGAATCAACAATCGATTTAGAAGAGCATCCTGAAACAAAGAGATTACTTATGATGTGCTATGGAGTAATTCCAAAAATTGGAACAGGCATCTATGATGGCATCATAAACAGATATGGTTCATTTGAGGAATACTTCAAAAAAGAACATTGCTATACAGATGAAGATATAGCTAATGTTAGAAACTTCTCATTAGAAAAATAGACGGAATTTCAAGTTCCGTCTATTTTTAGTTGCACTTCTTTAATAAATCCAGCAAAGATTCTTGTAAATGATCAAGTACTGCCATACCATCAACGTCAATGGCAACACTTGTCACAACATTCTCTTCATCTATTCTTAATAAATCTCCTACTGTTCTTCCTCTACCAAAATCAGTTAATACTGTTAATGGTAAATCAATAGTTTTGAAATATTCAGGATGAATCAAGTATATAGCAGCCGTAGCATCATGAATCATACAGCCACCCTTCTCTTTGATATTCATTTCTTTTCCAGCACTTACTGTTTTTAATTCATAAGTGTAATAGTAATCAACTGCATCAGCTAATATATTACCGATTTCATTGATTCTCCAATCATCCATATATTTTCTGATCATTGGTACCTTATGAGTAACATCTAAGCCAATCATTGTTAACTTAATACCACTTTCAAACACGATCTTAGCAGCTTCTGGATCTGAACCAACATTGGCTTCAGTAAGCTTGTTTCTATTACCAGCATATACTATTGCTCCAGCCATTGAGATGATTGAGTTAATACCTAACATTGCTTGTTTATCTTTTTGTAAAGCTAAGGCAATATTAGTTAATGGACTAGTAGCGATAATAATTAATTCGTCTTTGTACTTTCTAGCGCTTTCAACAATGAAATCAACAGCATCTTCATAAATGCCAGTATTATCTTTTACCTTCCAATCTTCTCCAGTATTTCCAATACCATCTTCACCATGCACAACCTTGATTCTATCAGTTCTGACATATTCGCCTTCTAAAGGGTTATCTACACCTAGATAAACTGGAACATCTTCTCTTTTAAACTTGTTTAATAAGCTTCTAGAGTTTCTAGCAGACATACTCGCATGAACATTACCAAATACGGTAGTAACACCTATTAATTCATGCTCTTTTAAGTTGGCTACATACGCTAAAGCTATAGCGTCATCTACCCCAGTATCCAAATCTAAAATTAGTTTCATAGTTTTTGTACCTCTATTTACATACACCTATTATTCCTTCTATTGGAAAAATAGCTTTCAAATACTCATCAAACTTCTCATTATCCAACAAGCTGGATTTAATAATTCTACTATTATCTTTGTTTGATAATGTTAGTTCAAAATAATCTTCACTAGTTGTCTTATCTTCTAATTTACTTGCTAGTTCAAATAGATAATTAATCAAATAGCTATCAATCTTATACTTACCTTCAAATATCTTCTTTTTTGATTCTTTTATATAGTATCTGTAAAACCAGATATTACCTTTAGAATCTATTGTTAGATTTTCTAAAAAAACTTTTTTTCTACTAGATAATTTGATCTTTGTTGGCAGTCAGAACTCTTCACTTAGTAAAAGCTCTCTAGCTTTTTTATACTTCTTTACCCTTTCCATATCCTTTAGGGTAACTTCATCTAACCTGCTTAAATCGCTATTATGTGCTAAATCTGCTAGCTTAACTTTCTTAGCTAGTGGATTAGTCTTAATCTTTTTAACATAATCCATGTATTCAACACTACTATCATGAGTTAATAGTTTTAAAGCGTCTATTACTTCCTTAGGATATCCTAACTTTTCTAAATCTGAAAAACTATAACCACAATCCTCAACTATATCATGAAGTAAAGCAACAACTGTAGAATACTCATCATCCATTGACTCAGCTAAATGAAATGGGTGGAATACATATGGTAATCCACTCTTATCTACCTGATCTTTATGAGCTGTAAAACATAGCTTAATAGCTTTTTTAGTTAGTTCAGTATATATCATAGTAACCTCTATTCTGATTTTGGATTATACACGATAGACATATCAGGTTCTTGATACTCACTGTCTTTCTGGTTGTAAGTATTTTCAAATGGATGAACCGCATAGCTCTTAATTAAATCTCTAGCGATATTAATATTCTTAATAATAGGAGTGAACATTAATAAATCCTTATCAGCGATGTAATCAAAGCTTCCATCCTTCAAAAACCAAACAGTATGCTGACTAGTTTTAGTATTCATCTTGAATGTCTTTTCAACATAGTATTCACCATCTTCATCATAGTTATAGTATGGTAAATCAATAGTTGAGATATCGTTTTCCCAAATCTCTAAATTCTCTTTATCTTCTTCAGTTTCAGGATCAAATTCATAGTGAACTGTGATATTTAATCCCTTTAATAAAGGATTAGTATCTTCGATTTTAATAAAGTCTGGTAATACTTCCTTTTTAACATCAATATGTTCAAACTTACGAATAAATTGATAAGAATTAGACTCAAAGTTATAAACAATAGCACCATTCTTTTTAATTTCTTTATTGAACTCTTCAATGAATTCACACTTGCTATCGCCGATATCGACGATCATATCTTTATATACATTTCTCATAATCAATCACCACCATTATTTTACCATACTAGAATTATGATGGTATAATATTAAATGTCAAAGTAAGTTCTCTAAGACAATAAGAAACACACTTTTTCAACATATATTTCCGATGATTTCGTAGCTCAGCTGGATAGAGCACTGCCCTCCTAAGGCAGGGGTCAAGGGTTCGAATCCCTTCGAGATCGCCAATTTACAATAAAACGCCATTTCCACTGTTCTGATATGAAATGACGTTTTTCTTTTCAAAGCTTTTATTCTTTTGTAGATTACAAGTGTTTGTAAAACATTCAACACTTTAAATACAGCTACCTACCACGTACTAAAATTCATTATTTTTGCCACTATTTCAAGTGATATAATAGAATCAATAGATATAAAGGATAATTGTTGAAGATTAGAGCATACGCCATAATTCCATTAAAAAATGGTGATACATCAGAGCTATTACACCGCTATGAATTTATTAATAAATACATAAAAGAGAGCAAACAGTTCGGTGCTCAAAGAAAAGAGAGTGAACGTAAGGCAGGTTCCATCGCTCTAGAAAATCTAGCAGTGACATGTGGATTATTTGATGTAAATAGAATGTTATGGAAACTGGAAGCTGCTAAAAACTAAGAGATTTTACCTTTACTAGAGAAGAAAGAAATCGAAGGTTATAACATTTGGATGAGCATCGATGAAAATGGAGATGGGGAAATCCAATGTGAAAAGGCAGGGAAACCATTAAAGACACTACCTAAATCATTAACTAAAAAATGATTATGTCGTTGCGTTAAAACAGACTGTTAAAGAATTAAAGGATCAAAAGATTCGAAGCAAAGAGACACTAGAGACATCAATGATAAATTCAGTTTTATTCACTGCTTCAGAATTAGCTGATCTATTAGATTCTTTCACTATCGCTCCAATGTTGAAAAAACTTGTTTGGGTATGCGGTGGGGTGACTGGATTTATTGCAAAGAAGGATGAATCTATTGTTTTAGTAGACTATGAAGAAAAGGTTTACCCATTAGCTGAGAATGAGAAGCTATCAATTGCCCATCCTTATCATCTATCTGAATTTGGTATCTGGAGCAAATACATGCATGTGGTATACCAAAAAAATATAGTACAGCCTTTCAAGCAAATATTTAGAGAATACTATCCATTAACTCAAGAAGAAAAGGATGAAGTAACTACTTCTAGAAGATATGCTGGATATCAAGTTCAGCCAACTAAAACTGCTGCCTTATTAAAGAGCAGAGGTTGGACGGTTGCTTATGAAGAAGGTTGGCAAAAAGTAAACTACAATGATGATACATTAGTTCGTCTATACTCTTATGCTGATTGGTTTACAGCTGCTGAGATTGAGGCACCTACATTAGAAGTAATTCGTTTCTACTCTAGAAAGAAGGAAGAGCCAATCAAACTAGAGGATATAAATCCTATATACTTCTCTGAAGTAATGAGAGATATCGATTTAGTTGTATCTGTAGCTTATGTTGGAGGAGTAGATGTTGAAACTAGCCATTCGACAGTTGAAATGAGAAAAGCTATAGCTAAAGAACTATGCGACTTAATGAAGATTAATAATGTAGAGTTCTTAGATAAGCATGTAAAAGTATATGGTAAATTAGCAGAATACTCTGTTCATTTAGGATCAGGTGTTGTTCATGCATCAGCTAAGGGGGCTATCGTTATATTACCAGTACACTCACAACATCGAGGTCATATCTTCTTACCATTTGTCGATGATGATCCAAAGACAGCTGAAATCATGTCAAAAATTATCTTACTAGCACAAGATAAAAAGATTAAAGACCCAACTATTCTTCAACAAATAGATTAAGGAAAACACCACTGGCTTGCAAAGTCAGTGGTGTTTATTACACAATAACCAATCGTTTTTATCAATATCTTCTTAGTCTCTAAATATGGACACCTATACACTTACATAATGATAAAATTCCTTTAGAAAAGATTTATTATTTTATTCAAAAATGGAGGAACTAATTATGGACGAAGAATTGAGCAAATACCAGATGATCCTAATTCCGTATTTGAGAGATTGTGGGATAGACAAAAGAACGGCAAAGTCTCTACTATTAGCGATAGGGAACAAGGAGGAAGCAGGAGAGGAAATGCTAGACTGGTTTCTGGAGGATGGAGAGGCGACTACCAAAGATTTGTTTTTGAAGGTATTGGAAGTAAGCAAAAAATACTATTAATTCCAAATAAACAATGATAATGACTTCATTATGCATTGGAGGGTCTGACAATGACAGAGAGGGCTTATAATAAAATTGAGAAAAATTTGGAAGCCTTACTCAACTCAGGAAGACTATTTGAGTTTGATGGTCCTATCGGAAGTCATACTGATAGATTCAGTGAACAATTAGGAGACATTCGAGCTAATCTATCAGATTCAGCAAAAATATCAAGCAAGCACTCAGCAATTCTTGATGAATCTAAGAGCGTTGGACGAGATTCTTCTGAAAGAGGAGTAGAATCTACCCTATTTCGATTTCTTTTAAAAAAAACTGCTCAGTTTTCCCTAGAAATATTGCTCACTTTGTTTCGGAAATATTGCTCACTTTTGCTAATTATTCATTTACCAACAGGATATATTATCATTTAAAAAATGCCACTGGCTTGCAAAGTCAGTGGCATTTATTATGCAATAATAAATCCTTATTCCAATTCACTAATTTTCTTTACTAGAGATAAATAGAATGGTCGAATATTGACTCTTTTAGTCATTCCACCCTGAAAATACATGTGATCTCCCTTTTGTGTTGGCATTATGTGCCATACACCTTTTTGGATTATTGTATCTTCATCATAGTCAACCATAGGTGCGTTTGATGGTGCTTTAGCAGATACTTCATTAACTAGTCCATCATTTCTCTGCCAAGATTCATCAATAGTTATTCCACCTTGAGTTTTTCCTTTGTATTTACTCATTATAATTGCACTTCTCATGAACATATCTTCTGTAATAGCTTCATCTGGCTCATTTGAGTTATCTTTTGCTGAGCAACATGGGTAGGCAAAATAATATACATTGTCTAATGTAGATATCCAATTATTAAGTTTGTAGGCATTATCTATATGCATATCGAAAGAAGCGTAATCATACTTTACTCTCCCATCATCTTTTGGCTTAGATCCTTTTGATACCATTCCACCCATTTTTTCATATTTCTCTGGAATTTTTATACCGCTTATATCAAAGCTAGGATCATTGTACATATCATAAGCAGTAGTTCCATTAGTTGGAGCTGCTAATGTGATCATGGCGAAAATCAAATCCTTCTTACCACCCTTAAAAAATGGAGATAATGAATCAGGATCAGTAGCTTCTTTTTCTTTTTGAACGCCATTAGCTAATATCTCAGAAAACACTCTAATTGTCGCTCCACCAAAAGAATGCCCAATTAGAACGATCTTTGAATTTTCAAAATCATCTATTAAAGGTTTGTTTCTAAAATCTTTTCCATAGCGCAAGTGATTGCATCTTTCACTATGCTCTTTTCCATAATCAACTACACTACCAGTCAACTGTCCGTATAATTCACACGCTCTATCCCAAGCACTATATGTTGGACTAACTGATGCTGAGTAACATTTATATCCTTGTTTATTTAAATACTTAATAATATTTCCAGAAGATAATCCCCAATAAGGAAAAAACTTATCAACTAAATCATAGCTCCCCCAACCTGACAAACCATGAACAAACACAAACTTCAAATTAGACTTATTATCTTTCATTCTCTATTCTCCATATTGTTTCTTTTCAATATTATTACATAGAGTATTGTATAATTCCAAAGTAGTACTCTTAAACAGACAGTAAATAATAAACTCAATAAGAAAGAGGAACAACAAGCTATTATTTTGTTGTATAATTGTGATAAATATTATTCCATAAGGAAAAAAGGACAACTATTATGAATGAAACAATCGAACTAATCAAAAGCAGAAAATCTGTACGTGCATTCACTGATGAACCTATCACTGCTGAAGAAAAAGAATTAATTTTAGATGCCTGTTTACAGGCACCAAGTGGTGGTAATGAAGAAGGATACGCAATTATCGATATCACTGATCAGGCTGTTAAAGATCAGTTAGCAGTATTATGTGACAACCAGCCATTTATCGCAAAGGCTCCATTAGTATTAGTATTTGTTGTAGATAAGAAGAGATCAACAGATTTAATCCGTGAATATGAAAATCCTGAATATAAGCCAGATGTATTTGATATGGGTAACGCTGACACAGCTATTTCTGCTGAAAACGCTACTATGGCAGCTTGGTCAATGGGAATTGGCTCTTGCTTTATTGGCGACATCAAGGAAAACTATGAAAAGGTTCAGGCTTTATTACACTTACCTAAGTATGTTATTCCTTCATGCATGTTAGTATTCGGTAGACCAACAGAACATCAGTGGGCTAGACCAAAACCAAATCGTTTCTTATTAAAGGATATGGTTCATGAAAACTACTACCATGAAAAGACTTTAGAAGAAACTAAAGAAATGTATAAGTCATTTGTTGGTGGCGATGAAGAAAAGGTAAAGGCTTTAATTCATAGACAGTACACATTCAAGATTACTTCAGCCTTCAGAAAGGAAATGATCCGTTCTCATAAGGCTATGGAAGAAGAATGGTCTAAGTAAATCTTAAAACAAAATAAACAAAGGTGTGTAAATGGAAATATCTATCTACGCACCTTTTCATTTTAAATACTACTTATTAATCCAAGATTCATCATTTGGATTAGCACGGAAAGCCTGAAGTTTAGCAACATCAGCTTCAGTAACATATCCTGACTTAACAGCTACATCAACTAATACATCATAGTTACTAGCTGAAACGTTCTTAACGTTTGCTGCTGCTAATCTATCTAATCCCTTCTGTAAACCATAAGTGAAGATTGAAGCGATTCCTAATACTTCTGCTCCATTTTCTCTTAATACATCAACTACATCGATACAGCTTCCAGCTGTAGAGATTAAGTCCTCAATAACAACTACCTTAGTACCTGGTTCACACTTACCTTCAATCTGGTTCTTTCTACCATGATCTTTTGAGCTAGCTCTAACATAACCCATTGGAAGATTTAAGATAGTACCAACGATTGCTGCATGAGCGATACCAGCTGTAGAAGTACCCATAACCGCTTCACATTCTGGATATTCAGTTCTGATAATTTCAGCTAAAGCGTTTTCTACGTCTTCTCTAACTTCTGGATAGCTTAATGTTAATCTGTTATCACAATAGATTGGTGAATGAATTCCACTTGCCCATGTGAATGGTTCATTTGGGCTTAAAAATACTGCTTTAATCTTTAATAAGTCTTCAGCGACAATTGTCTTATAATCCTTTGCCATCTTTATTCTCCTTCCACAAATTCCTTAACGCATCTTCTATATGAAGCAACTGGATCTTCACTAGCTGTAATAGGTCTACCTACTACGATATAGTGTGAACCGATTTCTCTTGCCTTAGCAGGAGTTGTGATTCTCTGCTGGTCATCCTTTTTAGCATCAGCGAATCTGATACCAGGAGTAACTGTCACAAAGTCATCACCTAAAGCTTCTCTTACTAAACCAGCTTCTAATGGTGAACAAACAACACCTTCTAAGCCAGCCTTCTTGGCGTTTTCAGCGTAGTGAACTACTGTATCCTGAATGCTGTGGTTTTCAATCCATAACTGTTCTTCCATCTGCTGTTGATTAGTTGAAGTTAATTGAGTAACTGCTAATAGGATTGGAACATTTCCATCTGCTGCACCTTCCTCTAATCCCTTTTTAGCTGCTGCCATCATTTCGATTGTACCAGCTGCATGAAGGTTAGTCATATCTACACCTAACTTAGCTAAGTTACGCATAGCCTTTTGAACTGTATTAGGAATATCGTGTAACTTTAAATCTAAGAAGATCTTATGTCCTCTCTTTTTGATTTCTCTAACTACATCTGGTCCTTCACCATAGAATAATTCCATACCGATTTTTACGAATGGCTTTTCTTCTTTAAACTGATCTAAGAATTCTAATGTCTGCTGTTTTGTTGCGAAATCTAAGGCAATAATTACATCTCTTTTCATTTTGTTAAGCTCCTTCCTATAATATCACTTAAATTTTCAATACCATATTTATCCATAACCTCTTCAAGACCTTCGATGATCTTCTTGCAGGCAAATGGGTCTACTAAGTTTGCGGCTCCAACTTCAACCGCTGTTGCTCCTGCTGATAACATCTCAATTACATCTTCTGGTTTTGAGATACCACCACAACCAATTACTGGAATATCTACTGCACTTGCTACCTGATATACCATTCTTAAAGCTACTGGTAAAATTGCAGGACCTGAGAAGCCACCCATAATATTAGCGATGATTGGCTTTCCAGTGCGCAAATCAAATCTTGCGCCTAATAATGTGTTAATCAAACAAATTCCATCGGCTCCACCTTCTTGGCAAGCTTTAGCGATAGCTACAATATCTGTCACATTTGGAGATAATTTGATATAAACTGGCTTACTAGTAACAGCCTTAACTGTTTCAGTAACCTTTTTAGCCATGGCTGGATCAGTACCGAAACTCATACCACCATGTCTGACGTTTGGACAAGACACGTTGACTTCAATAATACCAACGATATCCTGCTTATCCATTTCCTTAGCACATGCCTCATATTCTTCTAAAGAGAAACCTGAGATATTAGCTACTACCTTCTTATTAAAAACTTCTTTTAATTTAACGAACTCTTCGTTAACAACCTTTTCTAATCCTGGATTTTGTAAACCGATTGAGTTGATTAATCCTTCATCACATTCGGCTATTCTTGGTAATGGATTACCATATCTAGGCTCTAAAGTAGTACCTTTAGTAGCGATAGATCCTAAGATGTTAATATCATAGTAATCAGTGAATTCATAACCAAAACCAAATGTACCACTTGCTGGAATTACTGGATTATCTAACTGTAAACCTGATAAATTAACTGTTAGTCTTCCCATAATAATTCCTCACTTTCAAATACTGGTCCTTCCTTACAAACTCTCTTAGTACCATATTTAGTCTGGATTGAACAACCCATACATGCTCCAAATCCACAACCCATTCTAGCTTCTAAAGACATATAGCCAAACTTGCATAACTTCTTTAAAGCTTTCAACATTGGTAATGGACCACAAGCGCAATATTGTGTTTCTTCATATCCTTTTTCTTTAATAACATCTGTTACCATCCCCTTTGTACCATAAGAACCATCTACTGTACAAACGTATGTTTCACAACCTAATTTATTAAATTCATCTTCGTAGAACACATCGCTTTTACTGTTATAACCTAATACAACCTTTACTGTTCTACCTTGAGATATTAGTCTTTTAGCTAAGCCATACATTGGTGGAACACCTACTCCACCTCCTACAAGTAGAACTTCTTGATTCATCTTACTAGTATCATAACCATTTCCTAATCCAGTTAAGATGTTAAGCTTTTCATTAGGTACCATTGTACTTAACTTATCAGTTCCCTTACCTACAACCTTATAGATAAGCTTTATGTAGTTATCATCGTAATCGCATACGCTGATGGGTCTTCTTAAATATAAAGATTCAATTTGAATATTTACGAACTGACCTGGATTGAATATATCGCTTGTATCTCCAGATAGTTCCATCTGATATACATCCTTAGCGATAGCTACATTTGAAGTAATAGTGAAAGTTACATCCTTCTTCATATTGCCTCCTAAATATTGATTGGTGAAACACCAACTGTCATCTCTTCTAAACAGTTAAGTAGTACGTTAACTGTATCAAGTGATGTGAATACTGTAATATTGTTTTCAGCAGCACATCTTCTGATTTCATAGCCATCATGTGTGCTTGATTGATCGTAAACACTTGTAGTATTTACGATGTATGTAATATGTCCCTTTCTAATTGAATCAGTGATTTCACTGCTTCCTTCTGAAAGCTTTTTCTTGCTACGAGTACGAATACCATTATCCTTTAAGAACTTAGCAGTACCTGCTGTAGCTTCGATATTGAATCCTAAACCATAGAATCGCTTGATTAATGGTAAAGCCTTTTGCTTATCTTCATTAGCGATAGTCACAAATACTGTTCCATAGTTGACTACCTTCATGTTGCTAGCCTGTAATGCCTTATAGATCGCTCTATTTAAATCAGCATCATAACCGATAGCTTCACCTGTTGACTTCATCTCTGGTGATAAGTAAGTATCTAAACCAGTAATCTTAGAGAATGAGAATGTTGGTGATTTTACATACCACATATTTCCATGAGGTAATAAACCAGTTGTATAACCCTGATCCTTTAAAGTTATTCCTAACATAACTCTTGTAGCGATATCAGCTAAAGGAACCTTTGAGCTCTTAGAGATAAATGGAACGCTTCTTGAGCTTCTTGGATTAACTTCAATAATGCTTACTTCATCGTTGTTATCGACGATAAACTGAACATTGAATAAGCCTCTTATACCGATTTCTAAGCCTAGCTTAACGGTGTAATCTACGATGGTGTCAATTACCTTCTCACTTAGTGAATAAGGCGGATATACGCTCATAGAGTCTCCTGAGTGAACTCCAGTAGCTTCGATTAGCTGCATTACTCCTGGTACTAAAACATCGTTGCCATCGCACACTGCATCGACCTCTACTTCGATTCCTCTAATATATTTATCAACTAGTACTGGCTGATCTTCGTTGATAGCAACTGCTGATTTTAGATACTGTTTTAAAGACTCATCGTTATTGACAATCTGCATAGCTCTACCACCTAATACATATGATGGTCTTACTAAGCAAGGGTATCCAATTCTATTAGCTACCTCAATTCCCTTTTCAATAGATGTAACTGCTTCACCCATTGGTTGAGGGATATTTAACTTTTTAACAACCTTTTCAAAGCTGTCTCTGTTTTCAGCCTTTTCTATAGCGATAGTATCTGTGCCGATAATTGGCACATTATGCTTGCTCAAACTATCAGCTAAGTTGATAGCCGTCTGTCCACCTAATGAAACTATTACTCCATCAGGATTTTCTAAATCAACGATATTCATTACATCTTCAACTGTTAATGGTTCGAAGTATAACTTATCGCTTGTTGTATAGTCAGTTGATACTGTTTCAGGATTATTGTTGATGACGATAGCTTGATAGCCTGCGTTCTGGATTGCCCAGATTGCATGAGTAGTTGAATAGTCAAATTCAACACCCTGACCAATTCTAATTGGTCCTGAACCTAGTACAATAATCTTTTTCTTATCCTCAACAATTGATTCATTTTCCACTTCATAAGTTGAGTAGAAATATGGTACATAAGCGCTGAATTCACTAGCGCATGTATCGATCATCTTGTATACAGGAATAATATTGTTTTCCTTACGATAGTTTCTAATATCATCTTCATTACAGCCATAGATCTTAGCTAAGCTCTTATCAGGGAAACCCATTCTCTTAGCTTTTCTCACTAGTACTGGATTTAAGCCTTCAATAACTAGTCTCTTCTCCATATCGACAATATTTTTAATCTTATCTAAGAAGAAGGCATTAATTTGAGTTTTAGCGTAGATTAAATCCTGGTCCACACCTCTTCTAAATAGCTCAGCCATCATGAATAATCTTTCATCTGTTCCTCTTTGAATCTCATCTAATAAAGTTTGAGTATCCAAAGATTCAATCTTAGCTAAGTGTAAATCATATACTCCAACTTCCAAAGATCTTACAGCTTTCATTAATGATTCTTCCATTGTTCTACCAATGCTCATTACTTCACCAGTAGCCTTCATCTGAGTAGAAAGATTTCTAGTGGCAGTTGAGAATTTATCGAATGGGAATCTGGCAATCTTTGTGACAACATAGTCTAATGCTGGCTCAAAAGATGCTGGTGTATTGGCAATCTGTATTTCATCTAGTGTTAAGCCAACCGCAATCTTAGCTGAAACTCTAGCGATAGGATAGCCTGAAGCCTTACTAGCTAAAGCACTTGATCTGGATACTCTTGGGTTAACTTCGATTACCCAATACTTAAATGAATATGGATCTAAGGCAAACTGTACGTTACAGCCTCCTTCAATTTTCAAACCTCTGATAATTTTTAAAGAAGCATCACGCAATAACTGATATTCCTTATTTGTTAAAGTCTGGCTTGGTGCTACTACCATTGAGTCACCTGTATGGATACCTACTGGGTCGATATTTTCCATATTACAGATAACGATAGCAGTATCGTTTTTATCACGCATTACTTCATATTCGATTTCTTTACAGCCCTTAATAGATTTCTCTACTAATACTTCATTAGTTGGAGAAAGCTTAATGGCATTTTTAGCTATTTCATAACACTCTGTATCATTGTAGGCAAATCCACCACCAGTACCACCTAAAGTGAATGCTGGTCTTAAGATTACTGGATAGCCAATCTTATTAGCTGCCTCAATAGCTTTTTCAATAGTGTTTACTTCAACACTCTCTAATACTGGCTGACCGATGGACTCACATAACTCTTTGAATTTTAATCTGTCTTCAGCCATTTCAATTGATTCGAATTTAGTACCTAAAATCTCGCAGTTACATTCCTGTAATACTCCCCAAGTTTCAAGCTTCATAGCTAAGTTTAAGCCAGTCTGACCACCTAAAGATGGAATGATTGCGTCAGGTCTTTCCATTCTAATAATTCTAGCGATATATTCTAGTGTTAATGGTTCCATGTAAATCTTATCAGCGATAAGAGTATCGGTCATAATTGTGGCAGGATTTGAGTTAGCTAAAATAACTTCATAGCCTTCTTCCTTTAAGGCTAAACAAGCTTGAGTACCTGAATAGTCAAATTCAGCTGCCTGTCCAATTACGATAGGGCCAGAACCAATAACTAAAATCTTATGTATGTCTGTTCTTTTAGGCATTGTGATCTTCCCTCCATTTCTCCATTAATTCAATAAAGCTATCAAAAAGATATCCAGAGTCTTGAGGACCTGGCGCACTTTCTGGATGATACTGCACGCTAAACATGTAGTCCTTTTCAACCTTCAATCCTTCGATTGTGTTATCTAAAACATTGATATGAGTGAATTTTAAATCGGGATTAGGGTTGTATGAGCTATCTACTGCGAAACTATGATTTTGAGAAGTAATCTCAATTCTTCCAGTTTCTAAGTTTTTAACTGGATGATTACCACCACGATGACCAAATTTTAGCTTATATGTCTTTAAGCCATTAGCTAAAGCGATAATCTGATGACCCATACAAATACCAAACACTGGTACATTTCCCTGTAGCTTCTTAACAAGTTCAATTACTTCAACATTATCCTCTGGATCACCAGGACCATTAGATAAGAATACGCCATCTGGTTTCATATCCATAATCTCTTGATAGCTAGTAGTAACAGGAACGATTGTTACATTGCAGCCCTTAGCGTTTAAAGAGCGGATAATATTGTATTTAATACCTGAATCCACAGCTACTACAGAATACTTTGGATTGTAAGTACGTGAATACCATTTCTTTTTACTAGTTACCTGCTTTACTTGATCATGGGGAACATTGTAGTTTCTAATTCTTTCTAAGCCTTCTTCTACTGTTGTTTCTAAGTCAGTGATTAAAGCTAACATGCTACCTTCTGTTCTGATAATTCTAGTAAGCATTCTTGTATCAACTCTAGTTAAGCCAGGAATACCTGCTTCTTCTAATACTTCATCTAAAGTCTTAGTATATCTAAAGTTGGATGGTTTATCGTTGTATTCTCTGATGATTAATCCAGACACTGAGATAATCTTTGATTCATTGTCTTCATCAGTAATACCATAGTTACCGATTAATGGATAAGTCATATTAACAATCTGAGCCTTGTATGAAGGATCAGTGATAATTTCTTGGTAACCTACCATTGAAGTATTGAATACAAGTTCTGCGATAGCTTCAGCCTTTGTATCACCAAAACCATTACCGATAAACTCCATTCCATTTTCTAAAATCAATTTACGGTTCATAATACCTAACCTCTTTTATAAACTACTTCACCCTTTACAAATGTATATTCAACTAAGCCGTTTACCTTCCAGCCTACAAATGGACTTGCCTTACCACAAGATAGGAAGTTGGCTGGATCGATAATCTCTTCCTTATTTAAATCCACGATAATTAAATCGTTTGGATTAGTCTTAACATTAAATATACGCTTTGGATTTTCATACATAACCTCAATTAGCTTTTCTAATGAGATGATGTTTTCCTTAACTAAATATGTGTATAAAAGTGAGAAAGCTGTTTCGTTACCCACAGTTCCCATCGCACTAGATGCTAATCCCTTTGACTTTTCTAAAGCAGAGTGAGGAGCATGGTCAGTAGCTACGATTTCTAAAGTCCCATCTACTAAACCTTCTACTAATGCCTTTCTGTCTTCCACAGTTCTTAATGGTGGATTCATCTTGAATCTTCCATTATCTTCACTAATATCTTCATCAGCTAATAGTAGGTGATGAGGTGTAACTTCACCTGAGACATTAGCACCTAGCTTCTTATATTCTCTTAAAGCTTCTACTGCTTCTTTTGTTGAGATGTGACAAACATGATATTGACAACCTGTCTGTAAAGAAAGCTTTAAATCTCTAATTACCTGAACATATTCAGAAGCGCTGCTAATACCTTTATAGCCTTTACTTTCTGCCCACTTACCTTGATGAACATAGCCACCATCTAACAAAGATTCATCCTCACAATGAGCTACTACTATACCATCTAGTGGTTTAATAGCTTGCATAGCTTTTCTCATTGTCTCTTCTAATTGCACACCTTTACCATCATCTGAGAATACATTAGTGTACTTTCTCATACTTGCATAATCGCATACTTCGCCTCTACCAGTCTGTCCTACTGTTAAGGCTCCATATGGGACTACATTTACTACAGCATCCTTTAAGATGACGTCATATTCTCTTTTAATATTTTCTTGGTTATCAGGAGCTGGCTTTAAATTTGGCATAGCAAAAATAGTAGTATAACCACCTTTGGCTGCTGCTTTAGTTCCTGATAAAATTGTTTCCTTATATTCAAAACCAGGTTCTCTTAAATGTTCATGAACATCGATAAGCCCTGGTAATACAGTCTTCCCTGTAGCGTCAATTACTGCATCGTAATTATCTAAATCGCTAGATAATCCTTCCTCAGTAATCACAAAATCTTTGATATGGAAATGCCCATTTTCATAGACATTTCCATTTTTTATTAGCGTTCTCATTAGATGATATCGAAGGCTCTTCTAATTACAGCCATTCGAATATTTACGCCATTGTGAATCTGACGGAAAATTCTTGATTTTTCGCATTCACAAACTTCATCCGCAATTTCAACATTTCTATTGAATGGAGCTGGATGCATAATAATTGCATGATCTTTCATCTGACCAACTCTTTCCATAGTTAGTCCATACTGCTTATGGTATTCTTCTAAAGACATTTGCATACCTTCAGCATGTCTTTCATGCTGGATACGTAATAACATAACGATATCCATTTCTCTAACTGCCTTTTCAAATTCAATAAACTCGCAGCAGTCATCACGATACTCTTCAGGTCCAGAAACATAAACTTCCATACCTAATCTCTTCATAACTTCAACATTAGAATGTGCAACTCTTGAGTGAGCAATGTCACCAACAATCGCAATCTTTAAACCATCAAAGTGCCCAAATTCTTCATAGATAGTAAAAAGGTCCAAAAGCGATTGAGTAGGATGGTCTTTAACACCATCGCCACCATTTAAAATCGGCATTTGGATCTTTCCTAATAATTCATTATAATATTCATCCTGTCTTGAACGGATAACAACGGCATCAATACCAAAACTTTCAAAAGTCTTAATTGTATCATAGAAAGTTTCGCCCTTTGCCATGCTTGAAGAGCCAGGATTGAATGAGATAACTTTGCATCCTAATCTCTCCTCCGCAACATTGAAAGAATACTGGGTACGAGTTGAAGGTTCAAAGAACAAATTAGCAACGATCTTACCATTCATTGAATTATCAAAAGCACCTGTAGCGCACTTTTTAGCATCTTCTAAGATACCAATGATTTCTTCAACGGATAAATCACTAAGCTTAAGTAAGTTCTTCATAGTAGCCTCCTTCTGCTCAAATTGTCATTATTATATCATGAATAAATATAAAGAAAAGGGCATTTTCACATTTTCATAAACTTTTCATTATCTTATCAAAATCATCTCTTATCTTGATAAATAATGGACAAATTACGCCTTATTCAATTAAAAAATGCCACATGAAGTGACATTAGTTTTTGTTATTTTGAGTTGTGTAAAGCTTCAAATTTCTTTCTTAATCTTTCCTTAGTTTCTTCACTACAGAAAGCTGCTTCTACTGAATTTAAAGCGCACTTATATAATGTTTCCTCATCAACTCCTAATGAGTATAAGTTAGCATGTTCAAAAGCTACATTAGTTCTAGAGAACATCATATTATCAGTATTAATAGTAACTTTCACACCAGCTTCTAGTAGCTTTTTGATTGGATGATTAGCGTATAATCTATCCTTCTGATTAGAAGTAACGCATACTTCCAATGGAATCTGACCATCAACAACAGCCTTTAACCATTCTGGATTTTGAACGCAATCGATACCATGACCAATTCTATCAACTCCAAATGATAAAGCATCCATAATATGCTCACCTACTCCCATCTCAGCTGCATGGCAAGTACAAGGTAAACCATATTCCTTAGCTTTCTTAAATAATGGTCCATATAGTTTATAATCGCCATTATTTTCAAATCCAGCTAAATCTAATCCAACTACACCCTTACCTAAGAACTCTTTTGTTACTTCGATAGTTTCGTAGTTTTCCTTTTCATTTACTGTAGCGTCTTTTCCCTTATGCATCATGCAGTTGATTAATCCAACTTCGATATCAGGGAAATCAACCTTAGCCTTTTCAATTCCATCAATTACTGCTGCCACAACTTCCCTCTGGCTTAAGCCTTTCTTACAATGTTGTTGAGGAGCGAATCTGATTTCAGCGTAGTACATTCCCTGGAAGTTCAAGATTCTGATTAAGTGCCAGATACTGTCAGCTAAATCTTCTTTAGTTTGCATAGCATCGCAAGTTAATTCAAACTTCTTGAATCCTTCTTCTCTTGTCTTGTAGTCTGTACGATACATCATCTTATAGTAATCCTCATAGCTACAATCTTCATCTATAACCTTTTCTCTTTTACTTACCTCATAAGCCCAAGGTAAATATAAAGAGCCATCTAAATGTAAATGTAAATCAATTCTTCCATAGTTCATAATCGCTTCTCCTTTATATCACAACGATCTTTTTAAAGCCTGCATTAACAGCAGCTTGTCTTAATACTTCCATATATTCATCACTTGGTTCTTGGAAACTTTGGTATTGTTCTCTTACTCCATAGTGACGATACTTTATTAACTTGTAGTTGATATCTCCCTTACCGATATAATCCTTTAATACTTCAGAAATATCATTAATAGTTTCTAAAGAATTCAAATCATCAGGTATGCAGACAGTTCTAATCTCAGTTAACTTTTTAACGCTAGCTAAATACTTAGCGTTATCTAAAACCATCTTGTTATCTTGGCCAGTGACCCATTTATGTTTTATAGGATTAGTAGCTTTAATATCAAGCATAACCCCATCACAATATTCTAATATTTCTGGATTAGCTTTGAAATCAAATGATCCATTTGAATCGATTAAAGCTGTTAGCCCTAATTCTTTGACCTTCTTAAATAGTTCTAGTAAGAAGTCAATCTGCAAAGTGCATTCCCCGCCACTTACTGTAATACCTCTGATAAAAGGCATGTTATCTTCAACCTGCTCTATAACTTCATCTACTGACATGTATCTTATTTTAGGTGATGCGTTATTTGGACATAGCTTAATACATGTATCACAATTAACACATTTACTATAGTCATAAATAACCTTACCATCTTTAACACTTAGCGCCTTAGCATGGCATGCTTCCACACACTTCAAACATCCCTTACACATGTTGATAGTTTCAGGGTTATGACAATACATACAATTGAAGTTGCATGATTGAAAGAAGATAGCTGTTCTATTACCAGGTCCATCAACTACACTAGAGTCAATTATCTTATTGACTGGTGCTAATGTCATAGTGATTGAACCTTTCTATCTAAGATATGGCTATTATCAATCTGACCAGGAACTAATTCCACTGAGCCATTTTGAACAAGCTTACCTTGACGATACTTTTCTACTTCTGACTTCTTAACTAAATAGCCAGTAACTCTAATTAAATCACCATCATTTAAATAAGTAGAAATATACTTAATACCTACCTTAAAAGCACCCTTAAATACATCTAGTAAGGCATCAGGATTTTTCAAAGCAGTAGAATCAAATGGGAAGATATCTCCTACTCCAGATGGGAAATACTTGTGGTACAAACCAGCCTGTTTTAAATGAGGATATAATTCCATCTCTTGACCAACCTTGATTCTAGTACCAGCAGTATCGATAGTATCTTCACCAGTACCAACTTGAGCGTGCATGACAAATCTGTTCTTATAAGAATATGGGCAATAATGATTTTCTACTGCCTCATTAATGATATCTAAAATCTTAACTCCTAGCATATTAGCTCCTTTATCTGGACCATAGTGTAAGTTTTTACCCTCTTTCTCATAAAGGTAATTTACACAATCGCATAAACCTACTATGCCAAATAAGCCAACAAACTTATCCTTATCTAAAAAGCCATCCGCAAACATCCAATCAGATTCAAAGAATGCTCTGTTTTCCATTAAATTTTTAATCTTGCCATCCATGAAAGCTAATTGAGTATTGATAGCTTTTGGTAACTTATTATTAAAGAAATCTTCCATAGATTTACTATGACTAGCGATAGTACCTAAACGTAGTCTAGTTAAAGTTAAAGCTCCGCCTCTAATTAATAAGCCATTGTAACAAGAAGCGATACCATAGTTTTCCCCAACTCTTTCTTTGTAGAATGGATCGTACGCAAATGCTGGATTAGCTGACTTTAAAGCAGCTACTAAAGCTTTCTTAGCGAATCCATCTGGTGTAATATCAGGGTCATATCTTAATGTAACATTTGGAGTAATGTTCTGTAATTCAACAAGTAACTCTAAAATCATATTACCAGTGATAGTCTCTTGAGGTCCGATATTAGCTTGAACAAAGCCATCAGACATTGTTCTATCGATGCTGATCATGAAGTTTCTTAAGATTTCCTTAGCATCTTCATATTCCATTTTCTTAACAAATGGCTCTAATAATAAATCTAATCTACCGATAAAAGGTGGATATCTATCTAAACCATGGGCATTGTGATAGAAGATAGATAAGTTAGTAGTTGCCTGCAATAAGCTTTTAGCAGGACCAACTCTTAAAAAACTTGAACCTTCTTTTAAATACTTCTCAAAGTCAGGAAGAATATATCTGGCACTAAATGGACCATGACCTTCTCCCAAATCACAAATCTCCTTATTTTCTAATAATTCATAAAATTCTTCAGGAGTGTCTTTAGGATAATCCAATAAATTCTGAGCATACTTAGCTAACTTATCAGTTCTTTGAATATAAGTTAAACCTTTATTGCTCATTATTTCTTCTATTTCTTTAACGATTGTTTCTTGATTTAATTGTTGTCTCATATCTAACCTCCAGCACACAAAAATTTTATCATAAATATGCTCTTTATTCAGTTTACCTAACCTAAAAAATGAGCATAAAGCTCATTTAATTAGTAATTTATTTTAGCCTAGTAAATGGCTAACAACCATCAATAATACACCTAGCACAATTGATAGTAATGACTGCTTTTTGTTTTCAGATTCTAATACAAATGGTATTAGCTCCATTACGATAATATAGCCTACCATACCTAAAGATAAGGCCATAATAGCTCCTAGTAAGAAATCACTTATTAATCCGGCTACTAGTTTCATCATTAGTCCACCAATAAATGTAGAGATAGAAACAAGTAGAAGGATTATATTCTTTTTACTCTTACTTTCATGTTTTAAAGTAGAAGCTATAACCATACCAAAAGGTATATTATGTAAACCAATTGATAATCCCATTAATAATCCAGTATTAACTGAGTTCAATGAAACGCTATAGACAGCCATACCTTCAACTATATTATGTAGGATAATTGCGATAGCAGTGGCTACACCAATATGAGCTACCTCATGATCATCGTAATGATCCTTATTGATGTCGTGATGATCATCAATAGAAAAGTGATCTAATAACATTAGTAAGCCAAAGCCAAGGCCAACTAATACAACTAGTAAAATACCATCATCTAAATATTCTTTAGCTTCTGGTAGTAAATCGGTCAAAGCTAAAATGACCATTGTACTTAACGCTAAAGAAATAGTAATGTTTTCGATTGATTCATTTTTGCTGGAACCTTCAATAATAGCGCCAGCCACAATAAATAAACCTACTAAAAAAGTAATAATTAATTCCATTCTTTTCCTTATAACTCAATCTGATTAAAATGAGTTATTTCCTTATCTGCCTGGCTTGTATTCTGCCAGATTTCAGAACCTTTATAGCCATAAGTATAAATACCGCTAGCTACAGCTGATTTAATGCCATTAACTGAGTCTTCGATAATGATTAGTTCAGACTTATCGATTCCCATCTTTGTTGCAGCGACGTTATATATTTCAGGATCAGGTTTTGATTTAGTGAAGTCTTCACCTGAAAGAATAAAATCCATGTCATCATATACGCCAATTGCGTGTAATACCTTATCTAAATAATCATTTGAACTGCTGCTAGCCACAGCCATTCTTATACCTTTCGATTTGCATAAGTCGATAAGTTCAACTAAACCATCATTAGGTTTCATATTCGGATAATCCTTATTTTCTTCATAAGTTACTGCAACATCAGCCATAATCTGCTCAACTGATTGAGGTAAGTCAAACTGATTTTTCACCTGTGTAGCGATATCTCTTTGAACTTGACCTACTACATGCTTTACATCATTTAATACTGCTGTTTTTCCATATTTAGCTAACTGTTTTACTAATGAAGTCAAGAAAGTAACTTCACTATCTAACAATACACCATCACAATCAAAGATAACACCCTTTACCATAGCTATCGTACCTCTATCTGACTTAATACTTCTCCAACTTTTCCCTTAACAACTAAATCAGCATCCTTATCTGATTGAGTTGAAGTTAAGTTGATAATGACAAGATTCTTGCCTCTAAAATATCTAACAAATCCAGCTGCTGGATAAACAACTAAACTTGTTCCTGTAACAACTAATGTGTCAGCCTTTAGTATCGCATCCAAAGCACCATTAATTGTATTTTCATCTAAACCTTCTTCGTATAAAACAACATCAGGTTTAATAGTTCCTCCACAATCGCATTTAGGAACTTCATCACTATTAATGATGAAATCTAAATCATAGAACTTATGGCATTTTTCACAATAGTTCTTGTTTATTGTACCATGAAGTTCAAATACTTTTTTACTTCCTGCAACGCTGTGAAGACCATCGATGTTCTGTGTGACTACACCAATACACTTCCCCGCTTTTTCAAATTCAGCCATCTTATAATGGGCCATATTTGGTTTAGCTTCAGGATAGATCATTCTATCCTTATAGAAGCGGTAAAACTCTTTTGGAAAAGCCTTATAAAAAGAATGAGAAATGATAGTTTCAGGAGGATATTTATACTTCTGATTATACAAACCATCAACGCTTCTAAAGTCAGGTATTCCACTTTCAGTAGAAACTCCTGCCCCAGTAAAGAAGACGATTCTCTCACTTTCATCAAGTATTTCCTGTAATCTTTCAATCTCATTCATATTAGTTTTTACCTCAAAATAATACCATCTAAGATATTTCTTTCACCTTCACCTTGGTATGATACTGGGTGATTAATTAACTGATTTTCCACAATTAATACTGAAGATCCACCACCATCAAGGTTACAAGCGTTAATACAACCATATCTGACAAAGATTTCTGTCATATCCTTAACTGATGCACCTTGTGAACCATTGCCACCACGTCCATCAATAGTTAATAATAAGACGATTCCATCTTTTCTTTGACCAATAGCAGTTCTAGGTTGGAAACCCATACCACCATCACCAGTAAACTTAGCAGGATTACCATTTACTACTAAGAATGGTCCAAAATCTAATGCCCATACCATACCAGCATCAACCGCCTCTTGGGCTGTAGATTTCATCAACATTAATACTCCATCTTCATTCATGCCTACCATCTGGCCAATTCCACCTTTATCATAGTAGATTTGTCCATCTAGAATCATATTGTCGCATGGGTATTTAGAATAGTCATCTTCAATATGGTAGCCACCACCATTGATCGCAACAATGGCGTTATTCATTCTTGATAAATCAGATAAGCTATTACCATAGCGATTTTTGCTGATGACTAGTTCTAATCTTTCTGGTTGATATATTACAGTAATATAGCCAGAGAATGAACCCTCATTAATCGCAAATACCTTATATAAGTCATTGCCTTCATCCTTCTGTAATACCTGCTGTTCATAAACTGATTCATAAACATCGATATTAGAATAATCCACAAAGGTAATCTGATCAGGATCAGAGAACTTTTCTGGTTGAGATGTAGTATTAGCGTTAACAACTTCACTAACAGTATTTTCTGAATATAGTACATAAGCAAAATACTTATGCTGACCTGTACCATTAGCTGTATTTATCAACCAGTTTTTGAAGTTTGTGATAGGCGCATAAGCTAAGATAAAGCATAATACTGCACACACATCCACAAATATCAGTAGCTTAGTGTACCAATTCAACTTATCGATTGGTGATTTGTTTGAATAATTAGGCTTATCGAAGAATAAATCCTTGAACTTATCTTTATTCATTCTACTCACCTCCTAACAAATATGGATCGTTTAGTGATCCATCACCAGAAATGATAGATAAACTATTTGAGAAACAAATAGCTGGTACAACAGCGCTTGTATCATTGCCGAATACTGCCTGTAAATAACCAGGTTGCTTGATAGTAAAGATTAGATCATCTGAAGTGATTGATCTATTTGATAAGAAGAAGTCATCTTCATACTTATTCAAATACATAAAAGTCATATCAGGAATACCAACATATAAATTAGCGCTCGAAGTATAGTTATCTTGATAGCTGAAATTCATTGATACAGTACCAGTGTACCAATCATTTTCAACTAAATACTCTTCATAATCTTCTAAAGATTCTAGATAGTCTGTATTTAAATAATCAGCTAAATATGAATCAAAGTAATCAGTGTAGTTACCATATCTGATAGTAAATGTCTCACCATTTTCTTTTAATACTTCACTATTAGTGACAACTAGATTACCATCCTCAGTAAATCTTTGAGCGATCCAATTACTTCCAGAATATGAAATGTAACTACCTGGAGTGATATTAGCTAGCTTAGTAGCTTCCTTATTAATTAACACAAATGGATTTTCTAAACTGCCATCTCCACTAGTAGCTTTAATAGTGTAATTTAAAGTAATTACAGGTCTAACATTTAAAGCTAAAATGCTCGAATAGCTAGTACCTAAAGCACCTGTCTCATCAACGAAGTAATTCTTACCTTCACTATTCTGATTAGTTAACCAATAGCTAGTTCCATCATTTAAGTAGCTATTAACGCCACCAGCTAATAAGTATTCTTCTAAAGACAACATAGAAACATAATTATCAGTTTCTGATAATTCATTATCAATTTTTTTGACATCATCGATAACTTTAGTAGAGATTGCACTTGTGGCTAAAGAAACCTTAAAGCTATTAATTGACTGTTCAAAATATCCTTTTGAACCATTTACTTTATTTAAAAATCCATATAATTCACTATCAGTAAATACAGTATTATCTTCTAATAAATATAAGCCAATAGAATCATTTTTAACTATTCTAACATTTCCATTAGTATCGATTGAAACTACTCGATATAAATCGTTATTGATCTTAACGTAGTTATTTTCAACCTTACCCATAAAAACGTAACTGCCATCTTCTTGTTGGTATAATCTATCTTCACTTCCATAGTCAGTCCTATCAACTAAAACTGTAGCGATAGCTTCATATGTTGCATCAGAATAAATAACCTGTAACTTGCTTTTATATATGAATAATCTGCTCAAATAAAAACCCAGTATTCCCACAACTAATACCGTATTAATTATTTGAATGATTCTCTCTTTTTTAGAAATCTTTTTTCTCATAGTAACCTCATTAGTGTTTGCCTACTAATTATAACACTAATGACAATATTACCTCAATTTACATAGGCAAAAAGAAAAGAAGTGATAATCACTTCTCTTCCTTGATAACTAATTAATGTATTCTAGTACTCACCCTGAGCAACCATTGCTTTGATTACCTTTGTAGCAGCAGCTAGATTTGCACCTGCAACATAGTCGTTTTCATCAACGCCATATTCCTTACATGCACTTACGCACTGATCATGAATTGACTTCATAATTCCCTGTAATCTTCCATCTACTTCTTCAAATGTCCAGCTTAAATGCTGTGAGTTCTGTGTCATTTCTAATCCTGATACTGATACACCACCTGCATTTGATGCCTTACCTGGTACAAATACTACTCCAGCACTCTTATAGTATGCGATCGCTTCGTTGTTATCTGGCATATTTGCACCTTCAGCAACGATCTTAGCTCCATTAGCTACCACTCTTGTAGCTCTTTCTAAGTTGATTTCATTCTGAGTTCCACATGGTAAGATGATATTTGCCTTTACATCACTATCATAAACACTTCCTGTGAAGTATTCACCACTGCCTGCTAATGCTGGATAATCAGCCAATGAACCTCTGTTTACTTCCTTGATCTGTCTTACAACTTCTACATTGATGTTCTTGTCTACGATATATCCCTTTGTATCGCTCATAGCTACTACTGTATATCCACACTGCTGACACTTTTGTGCTGCATAGATAGCTACATTACCACTTCCTGATACGATTACTGTTGGATCTTCTACTGGATGATTCTTTAATACTTCATTTAAGAAATATACTAATCCATATCCTGTTGCTTCTGTTCTAGCTAATGATCCACCAAATGGAATTCCCTTTCCTGTTAATGTTCCCATTTCGCTAGTTGCCTTTAATCTTCTGTATTCTCCATATAAGTATCCGATTTCTCTTCCACCTACACCCATATCTCCTGCTGGTACATCTGTATCTGGTCCGATATGACGATATAATTCCTTCATAAAGCTCTGGCAGAATCTTCTTACTTCTCCTTCGCTCTTTCCCTTTGGATTGAAGTCTGAGCCACCCTTAGCTCCACCCATTGGTAATGTTGTTAAGGCATTCTTGAAAATCTGTTCGAATCCTAAGAACTTTAATACACCTAAATTAACGTTTGGATTAAATCTTAAACCACCCTTGTATGGTCCAATTGCACTATTGAACTGCACACGATAACCTCTGTATACTTCGATATGATGGTCATCCATTTCTACTGGTACCTTGAACATTACTGTTCTTTCTGGTTCTACTAATCTTTCTAATACTGCCATGTTTTCATATTCAGGATGTGCATTGAAGATTGGTTCTAATGTTGATAATACTTCTGTAACTGCCTGAATGAATTCTGGCTGGTAGCTATAACGCTGTTCTAATTCTTTTAAAACTTTTTCTACGTATTGATTTGCCATGATTTATTCCTCCGTTATCTTTAAAATTACTAGTTAATTTTATTACGTGTTTTTTTTATTTTCAATAAATTTACTATAGTTTTTTGATGGTTTTCAGTACCATTTTTCATTTATTATCATATTTTCATAAAATAAAAATCTCACCTGTATTTCAAGGTGAGATCTTATTGTTTTAATAAATCAAAAATAAATTTTAGTCGTAGTACTTAGCAACGTTTAAGGCAATTTCCATCATCTTAGTGAATGATAACTGTCTTTCTTCTGCAGTTGTTTCAGCATGAGTAACTAAGTTGTCAGATACTGTTAATAAGCAAGCACCCTTCTTACCTGTTACATTAGCGTTGTGGAATAATGCGAATGATTCCATTTCTGTACATACACATCCATATTCTCCAACAGCCTTGCCAACCTTTTCAGCCTGTGTTTCTTCTTCAAAGTAGAATACATCACTTGACCAGATATTTGACTTAACTACATCGTACTTTAATTCTTCAGCAGCCTTAGCTAACTGTTCTTCTAATTCAGCGTTTGGTTTGATTAACTTATCAGTGCATCCTGACTGCTCTCTAGCGAATGTAGATTCAGAATAAGCACCATCTACTAATACTACGCTATATAAATCTAAATCACCTACTAATGCTCCTGTAGAACCGATTCTGATGATTGCATCTACATCATAGAACTTGAATAATTCATATGAGTAGATACCGATTGATGGACATCCCATACCTGAACCCATTACAGAAACCTTATGGCCCTTGTAAGTACCAGTGTATCCTAACATACCTCTTACTGAGTTAATCTCTACTGGATTTTCTAAATAAGTTTCAGCAACGAATTTAGCTCTTAGTGGATCACCTGGCATTAAAACTAACTTAGCTAAATCACCTTTATTAGCACTATTATGTGGTGTTGACATATTATAAATTCCTCCTATAAATACTTTTATCTTTACTTCATTTTATCAATTGTCTTTTTTCTTTTCAACCTTCTTAATGTTGATAATTCCCTTTTTCTCTTTTTCCTTCTTTGGAATTTCTTTAGCTGTAATTCTGAAAATTACGCCCTTTTCTAAATTTTCTGCCTCGATATTATAGCCATAGCCATTACATACTTTGTGACAGATACTTAA
>JAZRWC010000034.1:0-4156 GCA_045599505.1 Erysipelotrichaceae bacterium
GCATAGCTGAAGGAAAAACTCTTGGATTGGCCGAAGGAAAGAGTCTAGGCATAGCTGAAGAAAGAATTAATTTAATCAAGTTATTGATGGAAAAGAATAATTACACTTTAGAACAGGCATTAGATTTATTTGAATTTAATGATGAAGAGAGAGAAGAAATAACTAAACGTATTTTATAAATTATTGATTGGCGATTATGAATGTATATGTTTCATAATCGTTTTTTTTATTAGAATATCTAACTTAACATATGATGTTTTGAATTAAGCTGAATATAAATAGTTGTAAATACAATTTGTTTGATATATTATTTTCTCTAAACAAGGTGAATTGATTATGAGTAACACGCAGAAGTTTTTAAAAGGAGTAAAAGCAGGTTTTCCAGTAATTATTGGATACATTCCAGTAGCTATTGCTTACGCAATTATCGCCAAAGATGCTGGATTATCAATTGGGGAAACTGTATTTATGTCAATTAGTGTATATGGTGGTGCCAGCCAGATGATGGCTAGTGGCTTAATTAAGCAGGGGGCTACTATGTTTACTATCGTTGTTACTACTTTCATCCTTAATTTAAGACATTTGATTATGTCTACTGTTGTTAATGAGAGAATGAAAAACGACAACAAAACTTTTAGAAGTGTTGCCAGCTATTGGGTAACTGATGAATCATTTGCGGTATTTTCTACAAGTGAAGAAAGTAATGCCAATGTATATTTCTTTTTTGGTTTAGCTATATCTACTTACTTATCTTGGGTGAGTGGTAGCTATATTGGTTATGTAGCAGCAAGCTTACTTCCTGAAAGTTTATCTGTAGCTTTTGGGGTTAGCTTATATGCCATGTTTGTTGGCTTACTATTTCCAGCTTTACCTCACAACAAATCACTTGTTAAGTTAGTTATTTTAACTGCTATAGTAAACTGTGTATTATCACAGTTTATGATCAGCTCTTGGGCGTTAATTGTTTCAACACTTGTATGTGCATTTGCTGGCGTGTTCTTTGTAGATTTAGATTAGGTGGGTGTAATTATGAGATCAGAAATGGTAATAACATTTTTACTTATGGCACTAGTTACTTGTATACCTCGTATTATACCTGCTATTTTAGTTGATAAGATTAAACCAAGTGCTAAGATTGAAAAGTTCTTGAAGCTTATTCCTTATACAGCTATGACTGCTTTAATATTCCCAGGTATACTAACTATCGATGCTAATAGTTTAGTTCCAGGAGTTATGGGTTTACTAGCTGCGAGTTTATTAGCTTTAAAGAAACAGCCGGTTATGATAGTAGTTATCGTAGCTGTAATTGTGGAGTATATAGTATATATGTTCATCTGACAGGTTTTAATAAGCCTGTTTTATTGTGGTATAATTGTGATGCCAAAAGGAGGTGAGAAAGATGAGAGATAAAATACTTGCTCTTTTTGAACAAAATAAAAAGCTTACTTTAGATGAAATAGGTAAGAAAATTGACGCCAAGCATTCTAATGAATATGTTCAATTAATTAGAACATTAAATGAGTTAGAAGATGAAAGAATCATTTTAAATCGTCATTCATATTATATGTATTTGGATGATAATTGCGTTGTTGGTAAGGTAAAGGATGTATCAAGATACGAATTTGCGGTTATCAACAAGGAAAGAAAAGTTTATGTAGAAAAGAAGTACGCTAAAAATGTTTTTGATACAGATGAAGTTTTAGCAGTATTAGACAAAGGTTTATGGAAGGTAGTTCATATCTATAATAGAGGAATCTATCGCATCACTGGATCATTTATCAATATTAGAAATAAGATAGTATTCCATTCAGATAGAGACTTCCATAGGGAATTCTTAGTAAAGAATTTCAGTAATTTCAAAATCAAAGCTGGTGATAAGGCTGTAGTAAAGGTGATCAAGTATGATGATCCTATGGTTGTTGAAATTGAAGAAATCATTGGTTCTAATAAGGAAAAGGGTGTAGATATCACAGCCTTGTTAATGGCTAAAAACGTAAGAATGATCTTCTCTAAAAAGGTAGAACAGGAAGTAAAGGAATTACCTACAAAAGTTGTTAAGACTGATTATAGAGGAAGACAGGACTTAAGATTCTTACAGACAGTCACAATCGATGGGGATGATGCTAAGGACTTTGATGATGCTATCAGTATCTTAAAGACAGATGAAGGATATACTTTATTTGTTCATATTGCTGATGTAAGTCATTATGTCAAGGAAGGTAGCGCTATCGATAAAGAAGCATATGCTAGATGTACTAGTATTTATGTATGCGATAGAGTAGTACCAATGTTACCATTTGAATTAAGTAATGGTATCTGTTCTTTAAATGAAAATGTAGAAAGAAATACAATCACTTGCCAGATGAATATAGATGAACATGGTGTTATTACTTCCTACAAAGTATATCCAAGTGTAATCTATTCAGATAAGCGCTGCACTTATAACAAAATCAATGCGGTAATAGCTGGTGATGAACTAGCTAAAGAAGAATACTCATCTTTATTACCAATGATTGAGAATATGTATAATTGTGCAAAGCTTCTTCAGAATAAATCTGATGAAAGAGGTAATATCGAATTTAGCGATAAGGAACCAATTATCGTATTAGATAAAAAGGGTAAAGCAATTGAAGTTAAAACTAGAGAGATTGGTATAGCAGAAAATATCATTGAACAGTTTATGATCAGTGCCAATGTTTCTGTAGCTAACTATCTAAACTCACAAGAATTACCTTGTATGTATAGAATTCATGAAGATCCAGAAGAAACAAGCTTAGACAGATTAAAGAGAGTTTGTTCTAGTTTTGGATTAACATTTGAACCAGAAGAAATTACTCCTAAAGCTATCAAGGATTTATTAGATTCTATCGAAGATGAAACTGAATACTACGTGGTTAGTATGATGGCATTAAGATGTATGAAAAAGGCAATATATTCTGAAGAATGTTTAGGTCACTTTGGCTTAGCGTTAGAAGAATATTGTCATTTCACTTCACCTATTAGAAGATATAGTGACTTAGTAGTTCATAGAATGCTAAGAAAGTATATTTTCGATAAAGAAAATGGTGATGTTGATAAGGATATTAAAAAGATTGCTAGACAGGCAATGCAGATGAGTGAAAAGGAAAGAGATGCTGTTACAGTAGAAAGAGATATCAGTGACTACAAGATTGCTGAATATATGAGCAAGCATGTAGGAGAGGTATTTGAAGCAACCATTGTATCAGTATTAGATTTCGGCTTCTTTGTGCAGTTAGATAATACAATTGAAGGATTAGTATCTATCAGAAGCATTAGAGGAGCTAGCTATGATGAAGAAAACATGGCTATTAGAGCAGGCTTAATTACTTACAAGATGGGTAATAGAGTCAAAGTTATGTGTGATGATGTCTCAATTGAAAAGGGACAGGTATCATTCATGCTAGTTAATAACACAAATAGAAGGAGATAATACTTATGAATAAGTTTAAGGCAGTTTTATTAGATATTGATGATACTATTTTAGATTTTGAGCTTAATTCTATCTGGTCTATGAATAAAGCCGCTGAAACTATTAGTATTAGCTTACCAGATAACTTCATTGAAGTATTCCATGTAATCAATGATGAATTATGGGAAATGATTCAAGAGGGAACACTAACTATCGAACAATTACATAAGGTTAGATTTGTGCGTGTGTTTGAAGCATGTGGCATTGAAGCGGATGGATTACTATTTGAAAAGTTATTTGTTGAAAACTTAAAGGATGCCAGCATTCCAGTAGAAGGAGCATATGATTTATTAGATTACTTATCTAATAAGGGATATGTATTATATGTAGCAAGCAACGCTACATATGACCAACAAGTAAAAAGATTAACATTAGCTAAGATGATTCATTACTTTAAAGACTTGTTCATTTCCGAGAAGATAGGAGTAAGTAAACCGAAGGCAGGATTCTTTGATGGCTGTCTAGAAAAGATGGATGGCTTAACAAAAGATGATATGGTTATGATTGGTGATTCATTAACTGCAGATATTGAAGGTGCATCTAATTATGGAATTACAACAATCTGGTTCAATAAGAAGAAAGCAGATAAGGTTAGTGATAAAGCAACGTATACAGTATTATCTCTAAAGGAAGTTGAAGATATTTTATAATAAACGAAGAACTATG
>JAZRWC010000035.1:0-5891 GCA_045599505.1 Erysipelotrichaceae bacterium
ATGAAAAAGAAACTAACTATTTCAAAACATATAAAAACACTTATGACATTTATTGTCTTAGGTTTAATCGCTTTTGCTCTTGTTAGTTGCGATTCTGCTAACCGTGTTTCTAAAGGTAATATCAAATCTGATGAAACATATTTAG
Source organism: Erysipelotrichaceae bacterium (assembly GCA_045599505.1). GTDB lineage: Bacteria > Bacillota_I > Bacilli_A > Erysipelotrichales > Erysipelotrichaceae > UBA1783. The sequence continues at coordinate 146 of JAZRWC010000035.1, forward strand.
CAAGTGGTGACTATAAAGTAACTAAAGGCGAATTGTATGAAAGCTTAAGATACAGTTCTGCTTCTTATTTAGGAGAAAGAATTGACAAAGCTATTTATGAAAAAGAAATCAATGAAATTACAGAAAACTTAGATGATTACAAAGAAGAATTAGATAAACTTGTTTTAACATCTATCTATGGTACTGACGACGATGAAGAAATCGCTAAGATGACTACTATTGAATTAAATCATCACGTTAATGAATTTGTTGATTCTATGTATCAAAAAGGTTATACAATCACTTCTCAAAATGTTAGTGATAAAGACTTTAGTTCTGTTTACGCTAATTACTATGTAGAAGTTGCTAAGAAAATTGCTGCTAAAAACGAATTAAAAGATAAAGTTGAATTCGAAGAAGATGGCACATTCTCTACACCTACAAAAGATACACACTTCACAAAAGATAAAGTTATTGAATATTTTGACAATAACTATAAAAAGAATGGCAAAGTAACTGCATTAGTTATTCGTTTTGCTAGTAGTGAAGAAGCTAACAAAGTATTAAAGATGTTTGGTATCAAAAAAGCTTCAAATGCTAAATGGTATTTAGTAAATGAACCTTCTGATTCTTCTACTATTACTTCTTTAGATGCTTGGTTAGAATATGTTGATAGTCAAACAATCTCTACTACTGAAATGACTGCTATTGAAGACCAAGGAAATGGTGCTGCTACAATCGCTAAACTATTTGCTGCAATCTATAACTTCATTTATGGCGCATTCCGTGAAGAAATCGTTTTAGATGAAACTGTTACATTAGATGATTCTAAAGAGAATATGCAATATTATTACTTAGCAAAAGATATTATTGCTAAAGATGCTCTTTATCGTGAAGAATGTGAAACAAATGAAACTGAAAACACAGAATATGCAGACGTTTTAGCTAAATTAGTTGCTTATGATCAAAAAGTTTTAGAAGAATCTGGCTATAAAACAATTGTAATGGATACTGAAAAGATGGATAGCTATTCTACAAGCCTAACAACTTATCTTCGTGATACATTAGCTACAGAAGGTAAAGTTAAAGATGATGGCACTGTTGAGGACTTCACTCAATATACTGTTGATGCTAAATCATTTGGTAATTTCTATTTCTTAGCTATGAAACTTGCTAATGAAAATAACGATGAATTATACACAGAAACTACTGAAACAACTGATGATTCTAAAAAGACAATCAAAGAATTCACTGATAATAAAGAATTATTACAAAAAGTTTTACAAGAAATGTTTGATGCTGAAATCACTGACGACTTCATCTCTTCTTCTTATAAAGATAGATGTGGTAAAGTTAGCCTAAAGATTTTTGACTCAATCGTTGAATTACAATTTATGCAATCTTCTCATGAAGTTGCATCAAAATATGAAAAATGCAAAAAATCAGATGCAAATAATATAGCCGAAATTAAATATGATGGAAAAACTACTAAAGTAACTGTGGAAGAATTCTACAATGCATGCGAACCAATTTATGGTCCACAACAAGCTTTCATCTTATTATTTAACAAATATATCAAAGATACTGAATACTACGAAAAATATAATACTAAGAAATATTATGACCAATATGTTAACCAAATTAAGAACTTAGTTTCATACTTCTCTTATGGTTATTATTCGTCATATGGTTATGATACAAGCATTGGTGTATATAACTTCTTAAGATTAATCTATCAAGAAACTGAAGTTGATAAGATCGTTTATGATAACTTAATGGTTTCTGCTGCTAGAAACGACTTCTTCCAAGATATTGTAGATGATACATTTATTACAAATGTTTCAAATTATGCAAAAGCTAATTACAATGATTTCTTCAGTATGACAGCTAAAAAGATTAATGTTTTCGTTGATTATGATGAAGATGGCAAGGCTGATGAATTTAATTCAGACTTAGAAGCTAATGCTAAATCATTATTAAATTTAGTTATTGATGAATTATCTCGTAACCCTGAATGTTATGATGGTTCATTAGAAGCTATTATTGCTGAATATAATGGAACTTCTAGATTTGTAACTAGCAACCCAACTCAAAATGAATCTAAATGGGCTGAATTCCGTCAAGCTGGTTTCTATATTGGTTCAGAAGATATTACTGCTTCTAACACTCAAGAAGTAGCAGAAGATTTCCAAAACAGATTAGCGGAATTATATGCTGATATTACAATCATTAATCAAGAATCTGGTTTTATTTCTGCAGTATTAGATACAGAAATATTCACAACTGACGAAGGTGTTTCTTGCTTATTATTAACTGCAGGAAAAACTCCATCTTCAGCTAAATCAGAAGATGATAACATTGAAGAATTATATACAAACATCCCTGTTGTAAAAGATGGTAAAGTTGAATTTATCACAGTTTCTGATTATTCTTTTAGCCTTCCAACAGATGAACAAATTAAAGTTTATGTATTAGATTACTTCTATTCAGGTGAAGTTAATTCATTACCAGCTGAAACAAAAGCTTCTTTAGATGCTTACGTTTTACCAGTATTAGAGCGTTTCACTTCTACTGCTAGTCAATATGTTATGATGAATAAAGTATTAGGAACATTAGACTTTGGTTCTAATACTCAAGCTAAAGAATTCTTAGACAATTATCAAAATTGCTTAAAGAATCAATTAGACGATTACAAACCATCAGATATTTATGCTGATTGGTGGGATACAATGTATGAGTAAGGATGGTGGATAGCATGAAAAAAATTATTTTATTAGTCCTTACATTAGTATTAACATTAACATTATTTGCTTGTGGCGGAAATGATAATGATGCAAGTAAAAATTATAATTCAAATGTTCCAACTGAAGGCTTAACAGATAATGCTTATGCTACATTAGATGGTATTACATTAACTGAAAAACAACTTTATAATAAAATGCGTGCTAATGGTTATTCACTATTCGTAGTTGAATTAACAAGAAAACTATTATCACAAAAAGGTTATAGCGTTAGTGAAGAAGACATTATCGAAAAAATCAACAGTAGTTGTTATGGTACTAATGATGTTGAATCATTAAAACTTGAAGACAAGGAGAAAGCTGAACAAATTTTCTTAGATAACTTATTCTTAACTGGTATTGATGTAACTGATATCTACGACCAAAAAGTTAAAGACTATTTCACTGTAGACGTATTAGAAGATATGTATGCTAAAGAAGTTTTAACTAACAAAATGGCTCAAGGTGAAAAAATCACTGATGAAGATGGTAATGAAGTTGACAATGAATACTTCTATTCTGATGAAGATTATGAAGATTTATTTGAAGAATACTTCAATGCTGAAGCTAGTCAAGAAATTATCATTTTACCTTTTTATACATTAAATGATGCTTTTGCTGCAATTATTGCTGCTAGTGGAACTGTTACTAATGGTAAAATTGATAATCCATCAGAACAATTATTCAAAGATATCTATACTTCTATTTATGCTGAATTACCTACATCTTTTGCTATGACTGATGAAGACTTAGCTAAATATGATAGCAGTTTAGTTCAATTTGTTAGCACACTTGCTGAAGGCGAAGGTACTTCTAGACCTGCTGAATTTGGTGAATACAAATTCTTAGTATGGAAAATTAGTGAAAAGGCTACATATGATGCTTCTACATTATCAGAAGAAAAGAAAAATGAATATAAAGAAAAATTATTTGATTCATTGTTAACTGCTGATTTCGTTTCTTCTAGCATTACTGAATTATTAAATGACAAAGAATTAAAAATATTTGATCCTACTTTTGATGCAATGTTTACTCAAAATTATGACCAACATGTTAGATTAGAAGCTAAAGATTGGCGCGATGAATACAAAGGTTTAGTTGCTGAGTTAGGCAATGTTAAATTTACTGTTAGTGAATTATATGCTGCATTAGAAGATTCTTTAGGAATGTCAATTGCTTCTTCATATTTAACAGATAAAGCATTATTAAAAGAAGTTGAAAATGGAAACATTAAGATTTCAGAAGATGATGTTAAAGCTTATAAAGCTGAATATGATAAAGCTGTTAAAGCATTCAACAATGGTGAAAATACTAATTATCCTAAAGAATTAGGCGAAGAAAACTTCAAATTATTATATTTTGGTTCTTCTAATGAAGAAGAAATTATAGATTCTTACAAAGCTCAATTAGCTTGGAATGAATCATTTGCTGAATATGGTGAAGAATACTTCAATGCTTTAGTTAAGTTTGGTCAAAACTACGCAGACAATTATTATAACTTAAAGATTAAGAATGTTTTAATTTATGTTGATACAAACATGGATGGACAACTAGATAACCCTGATACTTATAAAGAAACATTAAGTGATACACAAAAAACTGCATTTGATAACGCAGTAGTAGAAATCGCTCAAAAATTCGTTACAGAAGTTCATTATTTGGCTGATAACAAGATTGCCAAATCATTAGAGGAAGCTGTAACATTCGTTGGTAAACAATATGCTCGCGATGGCGAAGTTTATAGTGATGGTGATGGTTCTACATGGAATAAATATAAGAAATTCAACATCAACATTAAAGTTGAAGGTACTACTTCTTATTCTTCTAGCACAACAAACGTATATCAAGAATTCCTTGATGGCGTAAAAGCATTATATAATAAATTAACTGATAAAGCTGAAGCTTATGTTCCAACTAGTTCTGAAATCACAAGTATTGATGATTTCTCTAAGACAGTTTATGGATATCACTTATTAACATCATTTGGTTATACAAAGATGACTTCAGCTGCAACTTCATCTTCTTCTTATAGTAAAGTTTCAGTATATTATGATCCTACTACAGCAACAATTAAGAATGCTTTAGATAAGAATGGTAATATCATTTATGGTGATACAAGTTCAACAAAACAAGTTGTAATCACTAACCCTGATGGAACTACTACTGAATACACTTATAAATATGTAGAAGAAAAAGTTACTGATGAACAAACTGGCGAAGAAACTACAACTTCTAAGACAGTTGATAAAGATGGTAATGAAGTTACAAATGGTTGGAAGATTAAATCTTCTACATCATCTTCAACTACTTACTACTACTTATATGATGCAAACGATGTTAGAATTTATGATGGTTCTCACATTGGTGCTGATGGCAATGCATTAACAATTGATGCAACAGGTACTGATAATTATGCAAATGCAAATCAATATCGTGTATATATAGCTGATCAAAGTAAACTTTATAGTTTAACTAAGACATTCATTGGCTACTTCTATTCATCATTCAATACAAGATATACTAATGCTAACTACCAAGGTATCGTATTATCTAACAAATACTTAGGTTCTAATGTTACTTGGAAAGATGCAAGTATGAATGAAGAATTTGCAAAGTTTGTTGAAATTCAAAAGAGAATTTGCGACAACTACGATGACTATAGTTCTACAGCTAGCAACACATTTGCTGGTTGGTGGGATTTATTAGACTAATATTTATAAATTAAGGCGCTATGAATTAGTGTTAAATGATTATAGAGGTGTGTTAAAAAACACACCTCTTTTTTAATGGGTGTGTGTCTCTTATTATAAAGGTGTGTTAGCTCTAATTATAGAGGTGTGCTGCACATATATATAACTATTTTTTATGAGCACCTCTGTTTTTTTCTTTTATTAGATTTGTATAACCACTTGAACCTCTCATGACTCAAGTCATAAGATTCTCACTTCATAGTCCTCTGGGCCTAAGGTCTCTTACATGGACTCCAT
>JAZRWC010000036.1:0-8678 GCA_045599505.1 Erysipelotrichaceae bacterium
ATTAATTATTTGTTTAGCTTAACAACTTAGAAGTGACGAGGCTGAGTTGTTAAGGGTAAAAAACTAGTAATAACGTCAGTCAGATAAGAAAGGTGACTAAGGATAAACCAATGGCTTAAGAACTAGTTCTTGAAAAAGAACTTAATAAATTACATATCAATAAAAAACGAAAAAACTATATTAATTAAAATATATATTAAAAGAGTTACTATTCATAAAACAATCTAAATAAGCTAATTATATGGGCAATGATAAATAAAGATAAATGGGGGATTGTTAGAAGATAACTCTTTTTTAAAAGGACAGGTATGAGAAAAGTATTATCAGCATTATTATCATGTGTTATTACAATTATGTTCTTTTTTTTAGGTGCAGAAAGAGTTGATGCATATCAAACAACCTGTATTCGCCATATTTCTCCTGTTCATCAGTCTGGAGGTTTTTTGTGTTGGGCAGCAACTTCTACAGCAATCTTAAATTACAAGGGGTATAGTGTATCTCAGTATGATTTTGTAGTCGCTGTTCATGGAAGTTATATAGATCATTGGATTAATTATGCTTACCAAGTTGCTAATGGAATTAATAGTTTTGGAGCAAATTGTTCTTATCAGGAATCAAAGATGTCCTATTCACAAGTAATAAATCAAATTTATAACTATAATAGACCGATTGCTGCAGGTTGTTATTTAAATGGTGCGAAGCATATGGTTGCTATCACAGGATATTCTTCTGCTAGTGGGCAAGAGCTTTTATACTATATGGACCCCTGGGATTGTACTTTAAAAGAAATTAATTATGCAAATAGTTCATCATGGTGGTTAAATTCAATTTACAATATCTATTAGGGGAGATGTGAGATATGAAGAAAATAATAGGACTATTAGTGGCATTCGTTTTGGTAGTTATATGTATTTCGAAGGAGAAGATTATTGCTTTTGATAACTCAATCCCCGAAAAAGTAGATAAAGCGGCATATGAAAGTGTTGCTCAGTTAAACACTCTGATAGCAAACGGGTACAGTGAAGTTATTGACAAGGATTACAATAACGATTTTGAACTAATAGGAGCAAAATTACATTATTTTGATAATAAATTAATATTTGATAAAGATTATGAAAAATTGTGGAAATATACTATTTTAAATGATTCTCCTGAATTTCAATATGCATTAATTATTAATGGAAAGGGTTGTATCTTTATCTATTTCCAGCTTATTGATGATAGGGTGATTCGTACTGTTTCAGGAGAACTTGCAGAAGATTACATTGAAGCAAGAAACAATTTCATTAAACTATTAGGAAATGATGATATTACAGTTTTTTGTATCAATTCTAATGAATTCATAATGGTTGGTGAAAAGGATGGTGTTCAATATGTTGTTCCTTATGAAACAGGCGCAGGGATTTACAAGGATTATTGTTGCGTCGATAACTTGGAAAAGCTTCCAACTAGTAAAGATTTCTTAAAGGTATATCGAAATGTGTTTAAGGAGTATTATCAAGAGGTATTAATTAGTGAAGCTAATGGCGGAAATGGACCTTGGGGAACACCACACTTATATTTAACTATGGGAAGCTGGTTAGATTTAGAGTAGAATCTTTTCTTATTTTTAAGCAAAACTATTCTCAGTTTAGCTCTGTAGAATTATAATATATTGTAAATTATAAAGAGGTACTTATTATGTATAGTTTTGCAAGTGATTATAATGAACTTTGTTGTAAAGAAGTTTTAAACAAGATGAATGAATATTATGGTGTTCAGTTCCCTGGTTATTCAATGGATGAACTTCATTTTGCAGCAGTTGAAAAGATAAAGAAAGAATTACAGAGTGAAAATAGCGATGTTCACTTCTTAGTAGGTGGTACACAAGCTAACGTTACAGTTTTAGATCATATCTTATTACCTTATCAGGGTGCTATCGCTGCTACTAGCGGTCATATCAATACTCATGAAACAGGTGCTTTAGAAGCTACTGGTCATAAGGTTATCGTTTCTGAAACAGTTAATGGTAAGATTTGTGGTGCTTCTGTTGAAAAGGTTATGGCTGTTCATACTGATGAACATATGGTTATGCCTAAGGCAGTTTATGTTTCTGATTCTACTGAAATCGGTACAATTTACACTAAGGCTGATTTAGAGGAATTAAGAGCAGTATGTGACAAGTATGGTTTATATTTATTCTTAGATGGTGCAAGATTAGGTTGTGCTTTAACTAGTGAAGCAAACGACTTAACAATGGCTGATTTAGCAAGATTAACTGATGTATTCTACATCGGTGCTACTAAAAATGGTGGTTTAATTGGTGAAGCTGTTGTTATTAACAATGATGAATTAAAGCCAAACTTCCGTTACAGCATTAAGCAGCATGGTGGCTTATTAGCTAAGGGCTTAGTATTATCTTTACAGTTCGATACATTATTCACTGATGGCTTATTCTATAAGTTAGCTACTCATGCTAATAAGTGTGCTAAGAAGATGCAGGATGGCTTAAAGGCATTAGGTGTTGAAATGTTAGCTGATTCTCCAACAAATCAGATCTTCCCAATTTTACCAAATGAGTTAGTAGCTAAGTTAGCTGAAAACTTTGAATTCAACGTTTGGGAAAAGGGGGAAGAAAAAACTTGCTTCAGATTAGTATGTAGCTTCAATACTGATGAAACTTATTGCGATAAGTTAGTTGAAGAAGTTAAGGAATTATTAGGAAAGTAAAAATGATGATTAAGGTAGCCAATTTGGCTGCCTTTTTTAGAAGCTTAATAATTGATAAATATAGTGGTATATGAGATTATTTGAGTAGTAGGAGAAGATTATGAACTATAATTTTGAAAATAAAGTTGTCGTAATTACTGGTGGAGCTAATGGTATAGGCAAATGCATAAAAGAGCAGTTTGAACTAGAAGGAGCACTAGTAGAAGTGATCGATAAAATAAGTGGAGATAATTATGTTGGAGATATTTCTAACCAAGAAGTATTAGAAGATTTCGCTAAAAAAGTAATTAGTAAGCATGGTCATATTGATTATCTAATCAATAATGCCTTACCTATAACTAAAGGAATAGATGAATGCAGCTATCAAGAATTTGAATACGCATTAAAGGTAGGAACAATTGCTCCATTTTATTTAAGTAAGCTATTTAAGGATTACTTTAATGAAGGTGGATCAATTATCAATATGTCAAGTTCAAGAGATAGAATGAGTCAACCTCAAACAGAGTCATATACAGCTGCTAAAGGTGGAATAGCTGCCTTAACTAGAGCATTAGCAGTTTCGCTAGGACCAAAGATTAGGGTAAATTCAATCTCTCCAGGCTGGATTGATACTAGCTATACCGTTTATCAAGGTGCTGATGCTACTCAACAACCAGTAGGCAGAGTAGGTAATCCATTGGATATAGCTAATATGGTTTTGTTCTTATGCTCAGATAAGGCAGGGTTTATCACAGGAGAAAATATCGCTATTGATGGTGGTATGACAAAATTAATGATTTACCATAATGATTATGGTTGGAAACTAGAGGACTAAAATATGAAACATGAAGTAATTATTGATACTAGTAAATGTGTAGGTTGTGGTTTATGTGCTAAGGATTGTGTTGCTGGTAGTATTAAAGTAGTAGATTCTAAAGCTCAAGTAGTTGGTAGTGGTTGTATTAGTTGTGGACATTGTGAGGCTATATGTCCAGTTAACGCTATTAGCTTAACTGGTTTTGAAGATGAAGTAGAAGAATTTGAAAAGCAGACTAGATTAGATCCTAGTCAGTTAATGAATGCCATTAAGCAGAGAAGAACTATTAGAAACTTCACTAGTCAAATAGTGGAAGAAGAAAAGCTTAATATGATTATTGAAGCAGGAAGACTAGCTCCTACTGGGGGAAATAGTCAATCAACAAGATACATAGTTTTAGAAAACAAGATTAGTGAAGCTGAAAAAGTCGCAGTAAACATGTTTGCTTCATTAATTAAAGCAGGCAAGTTTGTTATTCCATTTTTAAAGAATATGGAAATTGATGATAACTTCTTTTTCAAGAAGGCTCCATTAGTTATCGTAATCATTGGTAATAGTGTCAATGGTTCTTTAGCTGCAGAAAATATGGCTTTTATGGCTGAAGGATTAGGTTTAGGAGTATTATACTCAGGATTCTTCACTACTTGTGCTAATACTAGCGGCAAGTTAAAGAAAATATTGGGTTTAAAAACTGGTGAAAAGGTTGTTACTACAATGGTAATTGGCTATTCAGCAGTTAATTATAAGAGAACTGCTAGAAGAGAAAAGGCAAAGGTTACTAGATTATAAAAAATATGAGTCAGGATTGTTGTTTCCTGACTCATTTAATTATTAAGTTAATCAACGATTACAGAACCACCAATGAACTCACGAACAATAGAGTTGTTAAGAACATATTGTTCATCTTCAGTAGCTACGAAGAATCTTAAGAAGCTTAATAGCTTTTGAGCTTCAGCGTATTGTGGTTCTTTTCTTTGTACCTGCATTAGTAATGGTTCGATGTAACGCTTGATAACAGCTGTTTCATAGATCGCATATGAATTGAAGAAGGCGTCTGCTTCTCCATTAAATGGGAAGATATTGATCTCTTCTCCCTTTCTTACCTTTGGCCAAGCATCGATTGTTGCCTGTACTGACATACCTCTTGTCTTATAGTCTCTAACCATTCTTCTTAACAATCTGATATCAGTTGTTGGGATACGGTTATGGCTATCAATGTTGATAGCTGTTAATGGTGAAATATAAATCTTATATTTCTGATCATCATCGATACCATCAGTTAGGATCTTATTTAAGGCATGAATTCCTTCAATTACTAAGATATGATCTTTAGATAGCTTAGTGATTCGCTTGCCATATTCCTTAGAACCAGTAATAAAGTTGAATGTTGGTAAGTCAACTTCTTTACCATCTAATAAGTCCTTTAAGTCCTTAACAAATAGTTTAGTATCTACTGAACCGATGTTTTCAAAGTCCTTTTCGCCATTTTCATCTAATGGTGTTTCATCTCTTTCAACAAAGTAGTCATCAGTGCCCATGTATAATGTCTTAGCTCCATTAACATTTAGCTGAATGCATAGTCTCTTAGCGAATGTTGTCTTTCCTGATGAGCTAGGTCCACAAATCAATACTAGTCTTCTTTTTTTAGAGCAGATTTCATCAGCGATATCGCTAATCTTCTTTTCATGTAATGCTTCCTGCATTAACATCATATCTTTAGCGTTACCACTATTGTACATATCGTTTAATTCAGAAGCGAAGTTGACATTCATTAACTGTCCCCATCTAGTAGCTTCAGAGAATGCTCCATATAGTAATGATTGATCCTGGTATTTTGGTATAACAGATGGATTAGCCATATGAGGGAAGCGTAATAACACACCATTTTTATATGGAACTAATTCAAATGAAGTTAAATAGCCAGTTGAAGGAACTAATAAGCCATAGAAGATATTTATCTCATCAACTAGGGAGAATATTTCTGCATCCTTTAAAGATGAGATAGAACTTAGTAGGTTGATTGTCTCTTCCTGTTTTAATTCCTTAGCTAAAGAGATAGCTTGTTTTTTAGTCATACGCTGCTTAACGATTGGTAAATCAGCTTCGACTAATTCAAACATCTTTTCTTCAATCTTTTTAACATCGCTCTTTTCAAACTTTGTCTTGATTACTGTAAATAAGCCTTTGTTTAATGAATTGTTTATAGTAACCTTAACATCCTTACCTAATACATCATGAGTTGCCTTTAGATATAATAGGATTAGTGAGTTCTGATAAACATACCAAGCTGTCTGGTTGCGCATATCGAAGAATTCGATTTCACAATCATGATATACGTTATGGCTTAAACCTCTATAACAGTTATTAACCTTGCATAAATAGATAGGATATTCAAACTTATCCTTAAACATATTTACGATTTCTTCTGCCTTTACACTTTCATTAAGTTCAATTTCTTCATAATCAAAGCTTGGGCCTTTTACTTTTATTTTCATAACTAATTACTTAATCCAAACTAGTGGATTAACACTCCTTTCTTATTTCTGGTAAGTGATTTTACCATCAAGGATTGTCATAATGACGTTGTAGTCTTCATCCATAATAGTGAAGTCACTGCTACGTCCTACTTCAATCTTGCCTCTATCTTTTATATCTAAACAATCTGCAACATTATCGCCATAGATTGTTCCAATCTCTTCCATAGTAAGATGACATTTTTCTTTAGCTGCTCTTAATACACCATCTAGTGCTAGATTGCCTGAAGAAATTGTTCCATCTTCATTGAAAATCTGACCATCTCTAGCTATAACCTTCTTGCCATTTTTTAGGATATGTACACCTTCTTCAATTCCACTTGAAGAGCTCTGATCAGTTGTACCATAGACGTTTTTGATTCCTTTAGTTTTGATTAATAATCTGATCCAGCTTTCAGCTACATGATAGCCATCACAAGTTAACTGGGCTTTTATTTCATCACTTAATAATACAGCTACAGCAGCACCATTTTCTCTATGATGGATAGCTTTGAAACCATTAAACATATGATCTGCATGTCTTAAGCCATGCTTTACTGCTTCAAATACATCGTTACTTGATGCTTCAGTATTTCCTACTGCTAATTCTACACCTTTATTTACTATGTAGTCGCACCACTCAATACTGCCTGGTAAATCTGGTGAGATGTGGAATAATTTAACATCGCTATAATCATTACTTAATAAGTCATCAGTATGCTCTGGGGTTGGATTAACACAATTTGGATTTACATATCTTTTTAAAGAAGGGTAGATACCTTCAAATTGGAAAGCAGAAAATTTAACGCCTTCTACTTCATTTCTGATTTCACGAATATTTCTTACAGAATCTCTAATCAAATCAAAATCGCCAAATGATAATGTAGGGTAGACAGTTGTAACACCAACTTTGGCATATTTCTTAGCTAGTTCTTTAATAGATTCCTTATGCTGTAAATCAGTGGTACCTGGATTTTTCATAAATGGAATTCCCCAACCACCGTGATTGTGACAATCGATAAATCCAGCATATAGATAGTTGCCATTACCATCGATGAAGTTATCATCATTTAAATTTTTGCCTATCTCTAATATACCTGTTTCATCAAAACGAACTTCTACTTCTTCAAATTTGCCTGCAATAAAAGCTTTAACATTAGTGATTTTCATTATTTTCTCCTGTTTTTTATCTATTTATATTTTACTATGAATGGTTAAAAAACTAAAGTTTTACTATCTGAATGAAAAAGTGTGTCATTTGCTTGATAAAAGTGCATAAATATTCACAAACTAAAATAGTATGCTATAATTGAGAAAAAGGTGAGAAATTAAATATGAGAGATTCAATTGTACCAAAGGCAACTATGCAAAGATATCCAATTTATCTTAAAGCATTACGTAAGCTATCTACGCAAGGCGTTAAGAGAATTCTATCTTCAGAATTGTCAGGTTTAGTAAATATAGCTTCAACAACAATCAGAAGAGACTTATCTCTAATTGGCTGTTTAGGTAAACAGGGATATGGTTATGATGTTGATAAGCTAATCAAAACATTCAATGAAGTATTAGGAACAGGCTTCGATGAAAAAATTGTGTTAATTGGTGTTGGAAATTTAGGCCACGCTTTGTTAAACTATAATCGTTGGGATTATGTCGTAGGTGAAATCGTTATGGCATTTGAAAGTAATCCTGAACTAATCAATCAGACAATTAAGGGTATTCCAGTTTATTCAATTGATGAACTAGAAGAAAAGTTACCAAAGGATTGTCGTATCGCTATCTTAGCTACATCTGGTGAAACTCAACCACTAGTTGATAAACTTCACAATTGTGGTATAATCGGATTAATCGATTTCACACACAGATATTTCAAGGTTCCTAAGGGAATGATCGTTAAGACAGTCGATGTAGTCACAAATATCCAGGAATTGGTATTTGAAACTAACACATTAAAGAAATTTCAGTAAACGTTGAACAAAGACTGAGCAGAAAAGAAGTATTTTACAGAGAATGGCTATTTGCTGAGAGGCCAAAATATTATTCTGACTTGGAACGCTTTGGGAGTTGGGCTAGAGAAGTAATAGTAGATAGCCTCGTAAGCTGGCGTTAACAGCACTAAAGACCAAATTAGGATGGTACCGCGGTTAATTACGCTCCTTGCATAAGGAGCGTTTTATATTTTTAGGAGGAATTTATATGTTTGAATTTATGACAGTTCGTGAGCTTTTCGAACTAGTAAAAGCTAACAACATGATGGAAATTGATTCTATCGAAGTAGTACAGCTACAGGGCTGGATCAGAACTAATAGATGTAATGGTTCTGTTGGATTTATCGAATTAAATGATGGAACTTATTTTAAGAACTGTCAGTTAGTATATACACCTGTTTTAGCTAACTTTGATGAAGTAAGTAAGGCATTAACAGGAAGCGCATTAACGGTAGTAGGCAAGTTTAAGCTTACTCCTGAAATGAAGCAGCCTTTTGAAATTGAAGTTACTTCCTTAACAATTGATGCACCATGTTCTACAGATTATCCATTACAGAAGAAGAGACATTCTTTTGAATATTTAAGAGATATCGCTCATTTAAGACCTAGAACAAACACTTTCAGTGCGGTGTTCAGAGTTAGATCCTTGGTTGCATATGCAATTCATCAGTT
>JAZRWC010000037.1:0-18633 GCA_045599505.1 Erysipelotrichaceae bacterium
AACTCCAGTAAATCAATCCTGAAGTTCATAATTATTTCTTAGTCAAAAGCACAATGTTTTCACAATGGTGCGTGTGAGGGAACATATCAACCGGCTGAATCATTTCAACATTATAAAATTGCTTAAGATATTCTAAATCTCTTGCCAATGTTGCAGGGTTACAAGAAACGTAAACAACCTTTCTTGCATCAAATGATAATATTGTTTCCAAAGCTTGGCTATTGCATCCCTTTCTAGGAGGATCAACGAACAACACATCAAACTTTTTGTTCTGCTTTTTTAAATCAAGAGCTACTACACTTGCATCACCACAAATAAAATCGATATTGGTAATGTTGTTTGTTTTAGCGTTAAGTTTAGCATCCTCAATTGCTTCTGGAACAATTTCTACTCCAGTGACCTTTTTAGCTTTTAAGGAAGCTATCATACCAATAGTACCTACCCCACAATATAAATCTAGCACCTCGTCATCTTTGCTAATTTGAGCTAGTTGTACTGCTTTGTTGTATAGTACTTCCGTCTGATATGTATTAACCTGATAGAAAGAGTGTGATGAAATCTTAAATCTTAAACCACACAAAACATCCTCAACATAGTCCTTACCAAATAATAATTTCTCTTGTTTTCCTAAAACTACATTTGTTTCTTCAGCATTTATATTTTGAATGACACTTTTAATATATGGATGCTCTTTAGTAATTTTGCTTACTAGCTTATCTAGGTTAAATACTTTTTCCTTATAAGTAACTAGTACAAGCATTACGCTATCAGTTCTTTCCATATCTCTCATCATGATATGTCTAATTGAATTAGATAGTTTTAACTCTTCGATTATATCTCTTAAATCATTTATGATACTATTGGCCCTATTAGACTGTAATACACAACTATGGCAATCTATTATGTCATGAGAATTATTGCGGTAGAAGCCAATAATAGTTTTGCCATTTTTATCTTTACCAACTGGTAACATAACCTTATTACGGTAATTAAATGGATTGCTCATTGATAATACTGGTAAAACATCATTATCAAGCTTTGCTATTCTACGAATGTTGTTTAATACCTGATTATATTTTAATTTAGCTTGTTCTTTAGCGTTCATATGCTGTAGTTGACAACCACCGCATGGTTTAGAAATATCACAAGCAGCATTAACTCTATTTTCACTAGCAACTATAAGTTTGCTTATTTTTCCATAACAGTAATCTTTTTTTACAGAAGTAATAATGATATCAGCGTTTTCTCCAACGATCATATCCTTAACAAAAACACAAAAAGTGTCGCTTTTAACGACACCTAATCCATCATAAGTATAATCTACGCAAGTACCATTAATAATCTGATTTTTAATCATAATTATTCAGCACTTCCACCTTCAACACTACCATCAACAGCTTCACCATCTTCAGGTTCATCAGTTTCAGGATGAGTTACCTTATAAGCTACATCAGCGTTTACTGGATCAGAGAAAACCTGAATCTTGTAGCCATCTTCCATAGAACCATTCTTGTATAAGCATACGATGATTGGTTCTTCGTTCTTTAAGTTATCATAAACAACGATTTCTAAATCGTATTGTTTGTATTCACCATCTCTAGTAAAGTATGTTGAAATAGGGAACTTAGCATCCACCTTTTCATAGATAGCTGTAGCAATTTCAGTTAACTCTTCCTTTGATAATTCATCAGTTGCATCAACTGTAACTCTTAAAGTTTCCACAATTAAATTAATCTCAGCGCCTTCAATATGATCTAATGATGTAATATCGCTTGCTAAGCCACTAACGTCCTCTTGAGTAATTGTATAGATAACAGTATCCTTAATTCTATCGCCTACAATTGGAGTGTTACTTACCTGAGCTGCCTGATATAACAAATAAAGGAAGTATGCTACTGGGATACATAATAATATAAAACTAATCCAGAAAAACCAGTTAAATCCTAATCTTTCTTCTCTCTTTTTTCTTCTAACTTTTTTTACTGTCTTTTCAGCCATGTTTAATCACCTGTCTTCTAATATATTTTACACTATTTTCTATTTCCTTCAACTTTTAGGGAATAATTGACCTTTTTGGCCCTAAATCTTGTGTAGTTTAGGGAAATTCATAGCTAGTGTTTTAATTCCATAAGGTGCATCAAAAGCCACCTTAACAAATGCTCCAGTCTGCTTAAGTTCAACATTAATTACTACACCCTGACCAAAATCATCATGCATAATTAATTCGCCCTTTTTGAAGTTATTTTTTAGCTTGCTGTTATTAGCTATAGGATTAATCTGTACAGTTTCTTTTATTGGTTCTTCAACAACACCTGCACCACGATGATTAATGAATTTTTCATCGATTTCCTTTATAAAACGACTTGTTGATTTACCTGTACCACTTGCATAACTATAACCGACATTATCAGTTAAGAACAAGTTTTCTCTAGCTCTAGTATAAGCAACATAAGCTAGTCTTCTTTCCTCTTCGATAGCTTTTATGCCACCTTCATTAACAGCTCTTTCAGAAGGGAAGATTGTTTCTGACATACCGATGACAAAGACATTTTTAAATTCCAACCCCTTAGCCGCATGGATTGTCATTAATGATACAGTATTGCCATCATTATTAGATTGAATATCAGTATATAAAGCTACTGAACCTTAATATTCCTCTAATGTTGCTTCTGGATAACATAATTCGAATTGAATAATATCATTTAATAATTCCTTGATATTTTCTAATCTTTCTTCCTTTTTAGGATCATCACCATTTTCTAAATCTTCTCTATATCCACTTTCTTCAAGTAGCATCTGGAAAGTCTTTTCAATAGACATATTTACGCTTCTAGTAGACCAATCATTGACGCTATTAGCGAAATTAACTAACTTGTTTTTGCCATTACCTTCATATTGATAAACTGCATCAATTAGTGAGATTTTCTTACTTCTAGCTAGATCAAATAAGTTTTCTACAGTCTTATTACCAATGCCTCTCTTTGGAACATTTACTACTCTTTTAAAAGCTAAATCATCCTTTACAGAGATAATTCTTAAATAAGATAACATATCCTTGATTTCAGCTCTTTCATAGAATCTGATACCACCATAAATCATATATGGAATTTTAAAGTCAATTAAGTTCTTTTCAATATTTCTAGAAAGATAGTTAGAACGATATAAAATCGCAATATCCTTGAACTGGTACTTCTTGATTAACTCATTAATCTTGCTGACGATATAGCCTGATTCTCCATCTTCACTTCCAGCAGTAAAATGAGTAATCTTGCTACCCTCATCATTATCAGTAAATAAATCCTTCTTTACACGATATTTGTTACAATCAATTAACGAATTAGCTCCATTTAGAATGTTCTTTGTAGAGCGATAATTCTGGTCTAGTAAAATAGTTTCAGTTTTTGCGAAACGCTTTTCAAAATCCATAATGATGTTAATATTAGCCCCACGCCAAGAGTAAATAGTCTGGTCTGGGTCACCAACAACATAAATATATGTATTAGGATTAGCTAATAATGTTAATAATTCATTTTGAACATCATCGATATCCTGGAACTCATCAACTAAGATGAACTGATACTTATCCTGCCATTTTTCCTTTACTGAAGGATATTTCTTTAGAATCTTATTAGTCCATAATAATAAGTCATCAAAATCTAAAGCATAAAGCTCATGACATCTATTTAAATAGTATTCATATACCTTAGCTTTTTTCACTTCGATATCAGTATAAGCTTTTGTTAAAGCGCCTTCCACGTCATATCCTGCACCTTTACAGTTACCGATATAATCTAGCATATTGTTATAACCGATAGTCTTAGAATCGATGTTCAATTCTTTATACGCTTCCTTTAGGATGCTCTTTTGATCATCCTGATCTAAAATTGTGAAGTTATTTGGATATCCTTCTCTTCTGATTTCAACGCGTAAAAAGCTCACACAAAAAGAGTGAATTGTTGAAATATGTGCACCTAATGAGTTACCACCAAGCATACCTTCAATTCTTGTTTTCATTTCGTTTGCTGCTTTATTAGTGAATGTGATTGCCAAAATCTTTTCTGGATCAATTCCCCAATCATTAATAATATAGACAATTCTAGTAGCTAATACTCTTGTCTTACCACTACCAGCACCAGCGATTACTCTTGTATGCTGGCTAGTAGTTGTTACAGCTTTATATTGTTGTGGGTTTAAACCCTTTAAATAATCATTCATAAAACTCACCTGTTAATCCTTAATAATTATATCAAAATCCCTACCACTAAAAAAGGATAACTCCTCTTATATATACCCTAGTGGCAGCTATTTATGGTGACAATTATTGTACAATATAGCCTATTAGTAAGGGTAATAATGCACTATTTTGAAAATATATTTCGTGCTATAATTATTGTGGTGATATTTATGATTAAAGTAGCAGACAAGTGGCAAGATTATAGATTAATCGATGCTGGAAATAAAGACAAACTTGAAATCTGGAATGGCGTTACATTAGTACGTCCCGACCCTCAAGCTATATGGAATAGAACAAGTGATGGTAGATGGAAGAAGTATGATGCTATCTATCATAGAAGTGAAAAAGGTGGTGGAAGCTGGGACTTCAAAAAGAAGCTTCCTGAATTCTGGACTGTTAAATATCGTGATTTAACTTTCAAGGTTTCACCAACTAACTTCAAACACACAGGCTTATTCCCTGAGCAGGCAGCCAATTGGGATTGGATGAGTGAATTGATCTCTTCCAGCAATAAGGAAGTAAAAGTATTAAATCTATTTGCTTATACTGGTGGAGCAACAATGGCTTGTGCCAAGGCAGGAGCTAAAGAAGTAGTTCATGTCGATGCAGCAAAAGGTATGGTTAATTGGGCAAAAGAAAATATGGCTCTAAACCATTTAGAAGACCATACAATCAGATTTATTGTTGATGATGCCTTAAAGTTTGTTAGACGTGAACAAAAGCGTGGTAACAGATATGATGTTATCATCATGGACCCACCAAGCTATGGAAGAGGCCCAAACAATGAGATCTGGAAACTAGAAGATAAGCTTGAAGAATTAATTGATGAAACTAGCAAGTTATTAACTGATGAGCCTATCGCTTATTTAGTTAATGCATACACTACTGGTTTCTCAGCAATAGCTTTAGACAACATCTTAAAGAAGTACTTATTAAAACTATATCCAAACGCAAAAGTAGAAACTGTTGAACTTGGATTACCTATCGAAGATACAAATATGGTATTACCATGCGGTATCTCAGGAAGGTTCCAGTTATAATGAAGATACTTTATGAGGATAATCATATCATCGTGATTGTAAAGCCAGCCAATATTCCATCAAACTCAGATGAGTCTAATGATATGGATATGCTTACGATGATAAAAGATTACATCAAGGAAAAGTATAACAAACCTGGTAATGTCTACTTAGGACTAGTTCATAGACTAGATAGACCTGTATCAGGAGTAATGGTTTACGCTAAAACAAGCAAAGCTGCCAGCAGATTATCAGATTCATTAAGAAAAAATGAAATGCATAAAACTTACTTAGCAGTAACTGAAGGAGTAAGTAAACCATCAGCTCATTTAGAAAACTATTTATTAAAGGATTCTAAAACTAATATGGTAAAGGTTACTTCAGCCGATAAAGGAAAGCTAGCTATATTAGACTACAAAACATTACAACAGAAAGATGGCTTATCTCTTGTAGAAGTAAATTTGAAAACTGGAAGATCACATCAGATTAGAGTTCAGTTATCTAACGCTAAAATCCCATTATGGGGTGACCAGCGTTACAACAAGTCATCAAAAGTGGGACAGCAGATAGCTCTATTTGCATATAAACTATCATTCCCACATCCAACAACTAAGAAAGTAATGACCTTCACTGCTTATCCTAATCCAGGTAAGCCATGGTCAACATTTGATTTAGAGAGGTAGTAAATGAAAAAGAAGAAAACAAATCTTAAGGTAATACTACTTGCCTTACTAGATATCGTATTAGTAGGTGTATTATGCGTAGGAATCTATTTCACATTCATCTATGATAGTGCCTTCAAAAAGATGGGCTATTCCTACTCAGATATCAAACTAATTCGTCAATATGGTTTAGAAGAAAAGATTACAGAATACAATCAATGTTTCTCTTACGCAATCAATTCTAAGGATTTCAATGAGAAGAACGTTGACTACTATTTAAGCTTCTCTTCACCAATCGATTACACAAAAATAATCAATGAATTATCTGAAAAGTACACAGTAGAACAATTCAATAGACTAAAGGGATTACTAGATGAAGATGATTTCATCTCTCTAGTAGATTACAACGCGATAGAAGATGTTGATGTATTGGCTAATATGTTAAACAATAAGAGCTATTCATTTGAAACAGCTATGAATGTTATCAACAATCTTTCAAAAGAGTCACTAGCTACACTACTATCATTTAATGAATCAGTTAATCCAGAAAACTATATCAAGTATATTGAAAGTGGCTATAGTGATGAAGCGATTAAAACAATCTACAATATTTCAGCTGAAACATTTGATGATTTAGCTGGTATGAAATATGAAGAATTAATCCTAGACTTATTAGCTAATGAAGATTTCAAGGTAGAAAACTTACCAAGATATATCATGTATCATTACACATATAATTGGAATGATCCAGATAGAGCTGTAAGAAGAGTAAACGAAGATGCTGAAGTATTAACTAATGTTGACTACTCTGATTACTATGATGCTAATGAAGAAAAAACAGTATCTGAGTACTCTATCACAATGTTAGTAAATAAAGTTAACAGATTATCTGATAGTTATATCCCTGAAAATTTAGTTGAATTAGATGGTGAGTATCGTGGTAATCCTCAACCATTAGTTGATGAAGTTGCAGAGGCATTCATTAAGATGAGCAATGATTGTTTATCAGCTACAGGTAAGAGAATTATCTCATATAGCGGCTATCGCTCATACGCAACTGAAACAACCAATTACTTAAACTACATCGCTAATGGAATTGGTGATGAAACTAGTAACGTTGATTCATTCGCATCAAGAGCTGGTTACAGCGAACATCAGACAGGCTTAGCATTAGATATCGCTGAAAAGGATTCATCATTCAGTCAGTTCGGTGATTCTGAATGTAATTCCTGGGTAGAAGAAAATGCTCACAACTATGGATTTATCCTACGTTACTCTAGCGAAAAGAATTGGATTACAGGCTATAAATATCTTCCATATCACTACAGATATGTAGGACTAGAAGCAGCTAATATTATCCATAAATATGGCTGGTGTCTAGAAGAATACAGCTTACTATTTGAAAAGTAAAATATCAAAACATCGCATAATTGTGATGTTTTCTTTTATGCTTTATTACTACTTAAACTATGTTATAATTTACTACGAGGTGTAATTTATATGAAGCTAAAGAACAGTTATTTTTATACATTAAGAGAAGCTCCAAAAGATGAAGAATCAGTAAGTGGTTCTTTATTAAATAGAGCTGGCTTTATTAAAAAGACTTCAGCTGGTGTTTACATGTTTTTACCTATGGGCTTAAAGGTAAAGGCAAATATTGAAAACATTATCCGTGAAGAAATGAACGCTACAGGCGCACAAGAATTAACAATGCCTGCATTATTACCTGAAGAAGTATACGTATCTAGCGGTAGAAGAGCAAACTTCGGTAGCAGCATGTTCTCATTAAAGGACAGAGCTGGTAAGCCAATGGTATTAGGTCCAACACATGAAGAATTATTCTGTATGGCTAGTAGCATGAAGGTTAAATCTTATAAGGATTTACCATTCTCTCTATACCAGATTCAGACAAAGTATCGTGATGAAGCTAGACCAAGATTCGGCTTAATCCGTGTTAAGGAATTCACTATGAAGGATGCTTATACATTTGACGTAAGCCAGGAAGCTTGTGAAGTAGCTTACAACAAACAATTCCAGGCATACAAAAACATCTTTGATAGATGTGGATTAAACTACAAGATTGTTAAGGCTGATACAGGTGTAATGGGTGGATTACTTTCTGAAGAATTCCAGGCTATCACAGATGTTGGTGAAGACACTGTTGTATTATGTGATCATTGCGATTTCTCAAGTAATATCGAAGTTACTAAGTGTGTCGGACTAGATCCAAACACTGAAGAGGAAAAGGCTTTAGAATTAGTTGAAACTCCAAATGTTAAATCAATTGAAGAAGTATGCACATTCTTAAATAAGGATCCAAACAACTCAGTTAAGGCTTTACTAATGAATGTTGATGAAAAGCTAGTTGTCTTCTTTGTTAGAGGAACTAGAGAATTAAATGAAAACAAGGTATTAAAGTTATTAGGTGGCAGAGAATTAAATTTCGCTAATGACGAATTAATCGCTACTAGCAACACAGTGCCTGGTTATACTGGTCCTATTGGATTAAGCGCAAAGATTGTTGTAGATAATGAAGTATTGACAATGAAGAACTTCATTGTTGGTGCTAACAAGGAAGGTTATCATTACATCAACGCTAATCTAAAGGATTTCATGAATGAAAACGTAGTTACTGGTGATATTGTTAACGTTGTTGAAGGTGACAAGTGTCCAGTATGTGGTGGCAATTTATACTTCAAGAAGGGAATTGAAGTAGGTAATACATTCCAGTTAGGAACTAAGTACTCTGAGGCTATGGATTTATACTACCAGGATAAGGATATGAAGTTAAAGCCAGTAGTAATGGGATGCTATGGTATTGGTGTTGGTAGAACAATGGCAGCTGTAGTAGAACAGTCTCATGATGACAACGGTATTATCTGGCCAATCAACCTTGCTCCTTATAAGTGTGGATTGGTATTAATCAACGCTAAGGATGAAACACAGGTTAATTTAGCTAATGAAATTTACGATAAGTTAATGGCAGCTGGCATCGAACCATTATTTGATGATCGTGATGAAAGAGCTGGTGTTAAGTTCAAGGATATGGAATTAGTTGGTATACCAATGCGTATAACAGTTGGTAAATTAGCTGGTGAAAATAAGGTAGAATTCAGATTAAGAACTGCAAAAGAAAATGAAACATTAACTGTTGAAGAAGCTATCCAAAAAGTTTTAGAACTTTGTAAGTAAAAGAGCGAAATTACATCGCTCTTTTACTTTACATAAAACTCTTTTAAATCCTCTAATCTTAGGCAACCTAAATTCTGATTGAATACTGTTCCACAATCTATATCAAACAAATTTTTAGTTTTATAGATTTTACCAGCATAATTCATATCAACTAAAGCTGTAGGAGTATGTCCGATAATGTATGTAACATCTCCTTCAATGGGCTTATTAAAATCTCTTCTATTAAATACTATCTTTTCAATAGGAGTATTTTCGATATCTAAATTATCTGGTAAAGAATGCACAAGACAGAACTTTCTATTGTTTACAATCACCTTTTCATATAAAGAGAAATCGGAAATATAATCAAAATAGAATTCTCTATCTTCTTTACTCATATTTCTAAACATCTCAATTGTTGGTTTAGCTCCATCTTGAAGCCACAAAAGATAACCTCTGTACAATTCTTTAGTTAATACTTTCTCGATATTATCATCTTCCACTTCTTGAAGTAAAGCTGGTAATATGTTGATTAACATGTACTCATGATTACCAATAATTGGGATTATATTATCATAAGATGAGATAAATTCTAATAGTTCAAAGTTTTGAGTCCCTCTATCAAAACAATCTCCAACAATATAAAGAGTATCTTCACTAGAGAACTCAATTTCTTCTAACATTCTTTTGAACTTATCAAAGCATCCATGTATATCACTTATCGCATAATGCATATATAGTAATTCCTTTAACTTTTATTGAATAAAAATATTCTGAAATAATTCAGAATATTATTTATATTTCTCCATTAATTTTGTAGCGACACTCTTTGGAACAAAGCAAGAAAGGTCACCATTATTCTTCGCAATAGCTTTAGCAGTAGAGCTAGATAAGAAAGAATATTCAGGCTTAGCTAATAAGAATACTGTTTCAATCTGATTATTTAATGTCATATTAGCTGTAGCTAGCTGCATTTCATATTCATAGTCAGATACTGCTCTGATTCCTCTGATAAGTACTCTTGCATCAAGCTTGCTAGCAACATCGATTGTTAAACCACTGCCGATTTCACAAACAACATTATCTAGATGACTAACAGTTTCTTCAATCATAGCCTTGCGCTCTTCAAAGCTAAATGTTCCATTCTTATCGTCATTTCTCATGATAAGAATAACTAGCTTATCGTATAAAGCAGCTGCTCTTTCAATAATATCTAAATGTCCATATGTGATTGGATCAAATGATCCAGGATAAACTGCTATCATAATTTAATCCTCCTTAGATAATATAATCTCTATTATCTGCTTCTCTTCTCTTTTCCTCTTCCTTGTTATACTTACTAATAACATTCTGAGCAATCCCCATCATAATCATGATTGATAATGTTGCCGAACCACCACGAGAAATCAATAATAATGGTACACCTGTTAATGGTAACATTCCACTAACACCACCAATATTTAAGAAGAAATGTAAGAATAAGTATAATAATGCTCCTAATACGATAACCTTATCACTTTCAGTTCTCACTTTTCTAAAGTAATCAATCAAATATACAAATATAACAAAGTATGGAATAAATATAGCGAAGATTCCTATTAAACCAGTTTCTTCAACAATTACAGCGAATATATAGTCAGCATCACTACTTACTAAATAACCAAACTTCTGTACTGAGTTACCTAAGCCAACACCTAATAATGAACCTTTAGATATTCCTAAGAATGAATAGAAGATTTCTCTAGTTGAGTCATCAAAATAGCTTGGATTAACTAAGGCGTTAAATCTATGTGCCATTGTACCGATAATAGGTGCATTGAATAAAGCTGTATATACTGGTTCTAAATGTAATAAAACATATAGAATTAGCCCAAGAACAATTAAACCTGAAATAATAATCTTAACCCCAACAAGCTTTTTGTTTTGAGGAATGTAACATAATAATGCTCCAATAGCCAAACAGATTACTCCAGAGCCTAAGTCTTTTTGAAAACCGACAATTATACCAACGAAAATAAGATAAAACCAAAAAGGTTTCTTAATAGCTTCAAAACCATTTTTAGCTCCCTTAAATCTTCTATCTGCGATTAAGCAGGCAACCATTAGTACGATTGTTACCTTAGCAAACTCTGAAGGTTGTAAAGAGAATGGGCCGATATATAACCAAGCATAGTTACCATTGATACTACCATTGATTACACAATATACCCATGCTGCTAATAATAGGATAATTTCCCCAACAATTATTAAGCCAATATTATTACGGCACTTATCAATATCAAAACTATTTGAGAAATAGTTATAAGCTAAAATACCGATAATAATAAAGATAATCTGCTTAATTAAACCAGCGAAAGTACTAGTTACTGTAGTGGAAGTACTCATGCCTGCACTACTTGTAAAAATAATACTTTCAATTAGTAAAAAGAATAATGCTGAAGTGATAACACTATCACGCTTGCTATAATCGAACAAACTCATTCCGATCAATCTTTTTAATTGTTTAAGCATGAAACTCCTTTCATAAAGAACTACATCTTCTTCAATAATTCTAATAATTCCTTAGCACTTTCTTGTAAGTTTTCTTTATGGTCAGTTCCTAAATTTGTATAGATCTGACCGATAAATGCACCATCATTATATAAAGCGCTGAATACATTTTCCATAATTTCTAAACAAAGTTCCTGTTGTTGCATTGGCCCAAAAGGATTAGCGAAGAATGTTGAAGATAACCCCTTTTCTTGAGTTGTACCTAAAGCCATTCTCTTACCTTCCAAGAACACATTTTTGCCACTTTGATAATCTAAGAACTTCTCCACACCAATAGCGTCAGTATAGTTATTGGCATATAAAATAACATCAACTGGATGATTCTGATTAATTAGCTCATATGAAGCAACTGGATTGATAACTCTAGCATTTGAGCTTTCTGGATTTAAGAAGATACTTCTTTCCATATCCTTATATGCTGTTGACTTATCTAAATCATCTAATCTGACAAACGCACCAGTTTCAGTACCATTAGCGTATACATGACCATCTTCGCCAATATGAAGTGAACCCATATCATCGAAAATAATTTCAACGTTTTCGATCCTATCATCACCAATATCTTTATCAGACATCATTCTAACTGCTTCGATTGTCTCTGATTTACCAGCACCTGAATCACCAATTAGAATTAATGACTTGCTATTACCATTTCTAAAATGAATTCTCATCATTGAACCATGAATTGGTAAAGCACCACGTTGCATCTTAGCAACATTATGTAATGTTAAGATAATCTTTTTGATATATCCAAAATAATCAATCTTCCAATCGTAAGAAACACTACCTACCCAAATATCGTTAACTTCATCATGGTAGAAAGATCCTTCTTCCTTATCATCCTGATTACCGAAAATACAGATTAAATCAGGCTTATGACCAACACATTCCTCTTCACTAGCTAATTCAAATAAATTTGATAATGATAGTCCATTTGCCATAAAATCTCTATGGAAGTAAACGAAGGCTAATAAGCCACCAACCTTAGCTGGATAACAATACCATTCATTGTACTTAACTGATAAAGACTTGATAGGATTTGTATAGATCTGCTTGAATACTCCAGTTCTCTTATTGCTTAAAGTATGCAATAAGATAGGAGTTCTAAGCATGACAGTATTAATAAATGGAATATTCTTTAATAAAGAATAACTATTAGCAAATTCCCACTTATAATTTTTTACAATACAGCTAGCGTTAGTACCTGCCTGTAATTGACGATATATCTTGTTTGATTTACCTTGTAGTTTTTCTTCGCATGTACGATATAGATTCAATACTAACTGATTGTATTTACTATCTGCATCGATAAAGCTAACAAATGATAAATTTGCGTTAGCGTTTAAAACGCTAAATCTCTGTTTTTTACGCCAGTAGTTATAGGCATCTTCAACAATATATAAAGCCTTATATCTATTTACTGGTGTAAATAATGGACTAAAGATTTCATCAACATCCAAAACAAGTAATTGTTTTGTTAGTTTAACCATCTCCGAAATCATATCTTCCATTTCTCTGAAGCTAGTCAACCATCTGTATACTTTGATATCTCTAACAGCTAAATCCTTTAGATATCTATCTAAAAAGATTTTAAAGCCACTAGAACTAACAAGTTCCTCTGAAGTCTGATAATACTCAGCTGAGAAATCAATGATGGCAACATTGCTTCCCAAATAATACGCTTCACGCATTAATTTCTACCTCCACGATTTTGCCTGTAAACTTCTGAGGCAATAACACTTGCTGCACTTGCAGCGTTTAGTGCATTTCTAAAATCATTACCATAAGGAATATAAATAAAATTATCACTGTTGTCCAGTACAACTTTACTTAATCCTCTCAAAGGTCCACCAATACATACTAATATTCCAGTATTTCTAAAATCATAGTCATATAGATTAATAGGATTCTTTCCTCTATAAGCTGATACAACCTTAATATTTGCATTTTTTAAAACATCGATAGCTGTAGCTAGATCACCTGAGTAAACGATATTGATTAATTCACTTGCGCCAGCGCTACTTTTAATGATTGTTGTATCATCATAGTCGATATATCTTTCCTTTAATAAGACTCCATCAAAGCCAAAAGCATAAAGGGTTCTCATGATATATCCTAGATTGAAGCTATCCTCAATACCTTCTAGTAAGGCAATCTTTGGGTTATCATTTTTAAGTAAGGATACCAAAGACTGAGTTTTTCTTTCAGACACTTCAGCTAGTACTCCTCCATGAGTCTTCCCACTTGCTAGCTCTTGTATTTCTTCCTTACTCTTTCTTTCCACTACGATTTTCTTCTTTTTCGCTAAATCACAAATATAGCTAATATCACTACTTGTCTTGTCTTTAGCAATATAAATTCTCTTAACAGTGCGAAATCTAGATTCTAATACTGCCTTTGTCGCGATAGTTCCTTCAACAATACTCATCTATCTTCCCTCTTTTTTTGTAATAAAAGTAAATGTATTTACTTCTACAGGAACTTTCATTTGAAGTACCTGCATTGGCTTATTGGCAATTTCTACATCATTGCCTTCTAAATCCTTTAAATATTCAACATTAAAGTAAACATCTTCACCCTTTGGTGAGAAGATTCTTAATGTATCATTCTTCTTAAAATAGTTTCTAACTTCAATAGTAGCGATACCATCTTCATATTTAACAACGTTAGCCACATATGCTTGTGAAGCAGTAGATGGGTTGTTATATAATTGGCCGCTTACATCAGGTAAGCCGGGATAGAAACCATTAAATGTCTCTCTATTAGCTGCTCTAGCTAATAGTTCTTTACCCTTAGCTAAGCTTACTTCATCAACCTTACCATCCTTATATCCATCAATAATAGTTCTATATCCCTTAACTACTGTTGCGATATAATAAGCTGTCTTCATTCTTCCTTCAATCTTCAATGAAGCAATATTTGCCTGCATTAACTTTTCAATATAATCTGCAGCACACATATCCTTAGATCCCATAGAGATTAAATACTCTTGTTTATCAACTAATTCATCATTGTGATATAGATGATAAGACCAGCGGCATGATTGAGCACAACCACCTCTATTAGCGTCTCTATTTGTTAACATGTTACTGATAACACATCTACCAGAATAGTTAGCACACATTCCTCCATGAATGAAAGCTTCAACTGGTAAATCAGTATTTTTCATAATCTCTACTAAGTCAGAATATTCAACTTCTCTGGCTAATACGATTCTATCAGCTCCAGAATTTTGCCAATATGAAATAGCAGCTGAGTTAGTTGTTGTCTGTTGAGTTGAGATATGAACTTCCATTTTAGGTGCAACTTTTTTACTTAGTGCCATAATCGCTCTACTAGCACAAATAATCGCGTCAACACCAAATGATTCTAATGTTTTTAGATAGTCAGCTAAACCATCAAAATCATCATTATGTGGAATCATGTTTACTGTAACATATGCTTTTTTATCATACTCATGAGCGTATTCAACAGCTTGTTTAATATCATCTAAAGAGAAGTTGCTAGCTCTTGCGCGCAATGAAAACTGCTTACCACCAAAGTAAACCGCATCAGCTCCATATTGTACAGCGACTTTAAGTCTATCTAAATCACCAGCAGGTGCTAATAATTCAATTGCCATATTACTCCTTCTTTAAACAAGTTCTCTTGATATCATCTATGCCCATATAGACGATATTCTCATTTAAGCTAGAAAGCTTTTCGAAAGCTACATCTTCACTAACCTCTTTATTTAAAACAGCCATATAAAGCTTAACTACCTCTAAAGAATAATCATCATCTTCTAAAATGTTATCGATGATAACACCTCTAAATGGTAATGAAGCTATTGTTGAAATTTGAGATAAGCTTTCTAATGTATAGCCATACATCCAGAATCCATCTCTTCTTTCTACAACTGGCATCATATTTTCTCTACTTTCTTCAACAAAGTAATATCTGTCAATATATTCCTTGTCCTCACCATAATAAGCGCTGATAAATCTACGCTTAGAATAGCTGATAAGAATTTCCCCATGTACTCTTATATAACAATAATCATTAATGTAGTTAACGATATCGTAAGCATCAGATAATGGAATATCCTTAGAAATTACACAGTTTGAGAAATCATCCTGCTTTAATACCTCAACATCATACTTATTAGTTAATAATGTCTCAGGAGCATAAATAGTTTGTAAGTTTAGGTTATTTTGATCAACTAACACTTTAATTGTTATATCTGAGAATAAAACAGCATCAACTTTTAGTTCATTTAAGAATAATAAATAATCCCTTAAAGAATCCAAGTTTCTTTCATCATATAACATGTCACACTTAACAACACACTTTAAATTTTCATCGTGGATTAAAGAAACCATATTAGCTAAGCTATCTTTATCTAAACCCTTTATTCCACTTGAAAAAGTCTCATCATTAATCATAATGTGAGAAATACCTAAGCTTTTTAATGTAGCCAAATTCTTGGCAGTTTTTACTGAAACGATGATATCCATGATGTTATTTTACCACAAATCAAAACTAATTTCTTTGTAATAGTAGTACTTCTCTAACAAAAAAGGAAAATGATTCATCACTTTCCCTTGTTAGTAAAATTAAATAAAACTCTATCGATCATTCTAATTAAATCACTAGCTAATAATGAATATGGAGAATAATCTTTTACCCAATAATCAGCTGCTAATGAATGAACATAAACACCTGCTACAACGCTATCATAATCTTTCTTTTGAGCTAAAAAACCAGTTATTGTACCAGCTAATACATCACCAGATCCACCTTTAGCTAAAGCGTTATTTCCAGTTTTATTGATAGTAATAATGCCCTTATTAGCGATTAATGTATGCTCTCCCTTTAACACTATTATTAAACTAGGATATAGATTACTAATTCGCCTCAAGTCTTCAACTACAGTATCTTGGTTGTAAGCGAATACACGCTTATATTCAACTAGATGTGGTGTTATTACAGTTAATGCTTCCCTATTTAACAAGTGTAAATACTTCTTTAAATAGAACAATCCATCAGCATCGATAATAACTGTCTTATCAGTTTTTAATACATATTGAAGTAATACTTCTGTATTAGTATTTCTTGATAATCCAGGTCCAATTAGAATTGTATCAAAATTATTAAAGTTAAAATGATCTAATTGATAATGAATATTTGACTCATCAATAGTAAGAATCATAGCTTCTGGTAATAGCTCATTGAATTGAGGTGCTATATCGTTATAAGTCAAAACTGTTAATAGCCCTGCACCTGCTGTAAGTGCGCTTCTGGAAGCTAATAAAGCTGCTCCAGCAGTCTGTTTACAGCCACCGATAACTAATACCTTACCATATGTTCCCTTGTGAGAATGTTTAAAACGCTTTGGTAGCTTATCGACAATTGAATCATCACTATCCGTAAATATGTCACAACTAATTTCATCCATAGCTTCCATACTTACTCCAACAGGTTCAACAATTACCTTACCAACATAATTAATAGCTTGTGATAAATAGAAACCTGGTTTATCAGCCTGAGCAGTAATAGTCACATCACTTCTTATAGCTTTACCTAATACTTCACCAGTATCACCATTGATTCCGCTATTGCATTGATAGCTTATAACATAGCTATTAGAGTTATTAACCCAATCGATAATCATTCCATAAGGATAATAGATGTTTTCCTCTAATTCATCAGAGAATAAACAATCAACCACATATCTTTTCTCTTCAAAAAGTTTTTGAACTTCTTTCAAAGAATTTATTACTTCAATATTCTCGTTTAGAATTATCTTTCCAAATAATCTTGTTTCCACAGAAAAATGGATAACCTTAACACTAATGCCACTTTTTCTATACAACAAATCAGCTAACATTAATCCAGCATCACCTGTATGATTATTACCACACAAAATGACTACTTCCTTAGGATTAGCCAGTTCAATATGCGATTTAATAGCTAATACTAAAGACAACAAAAGATCGTTATAACTATAACGTTTAGCTTCAATATCCTTATTTATAGCTGATCTTAGCTGACTCTTTAGTAATGCCTTCATAATTAAATATTTCCGTGTTTAAAGAAGCTTCTATTATCTAAAGCGAAGTTTCTGCTAGAGAATTCATTATCTCCAACATTTCTTAATTCTTTTTCAATCATTACCATCTTAGCATCAAAATCATCGATAAAATGTAATGCTTCTGCTTCGATAGTTAATGGTAAAACTGGTGAACCATATTCATATTGACCATGATGAGATAAAATCATATGACGCAATAATGTTACTTCTTGACCAGTAATCTTTAGGTTATCAGCTGTCTCTTTAACGATTGTCTGAGAAATAGAGATATGACCTAATAACTTACCTTCTAAAGTATATTCAGTAATAGTGCCACTAGTTAATTCAACAACCTTGCCGATATCATGGCATAATACACCCGCGATCAATAAATCTCTATTGATATATGGATAATTAACAACAACCATTTCAGCTAGTTTCAGCATTGAATAAACATGAGTTGCTAGACCACCATAATATTCATGATGATTTTTAGCTGCTGCTGCACTTGAATAAATCTGCTGTTCATAATTACGATAAATTTCAGAGACAATTCTAAATAAGCTCTGGTTATTGATAGACTTGATTGCATCATTAATAGCAGTCTTTAATGTTTCAATTGTATAAGGACCTGTCAAAACATATTCGCTCATATCAACTGTTGATGGTTCAACATAAGCAACATCTCCAACCTTTAACTGTAAAGATCCACGATAATTGATTACATCAGCCTTCACATTGACGATCTTGCCAGCTTTAGCGATTGCAGTCTGAGCTTCCTTAACATCCCATAATTTACCTTCGATAGTGCCAGTATTATCTCTTAAAGTAATTGATAAGTAAGGAGCACCTGAAGAAGTAACACCTTCCTTAACCTGAGTAATTAATAATGGCATGCTAATATTCATTGGACTAGTTAAATCTTTAATCTTCATTTTC
The DNA here is from genome assembly GCA_045599505.1 of Erysipelotrichaceae bacterium. Taxonomy (GTDB): domain Bacteria; phylum Bacillota_I; class Bacilli_A; order Erysipelotrichales; family Erysipelotrichaceae; genus UBA1783. The sequence goes on from JAZRWC010000037.1 coordinate 18,628, forward strand.
TTCCTC
>JAZRWC010000038.1:0-9514 GCA_045599505.1 Erysipelotrichaceae bacterium
CATTCCAATTGGTGAGCATCCGCCATGGATGTAGCCTGTTAGCGGTAATAGTTCTTTTGATTTGATCATCTCAATATTCTTTTCACCAACTGCCTTAGCCGCCTTTTTTAAATTCAACTCCTTGGCTACTGGTACAACAAAGACATAATTTTTTCTAGATGCCCCAATTGTGACTAAAGTCTTAAAAACATGAGTTGGGTCTTCATTTAATAAAGCGGCAACTTCTACTCCTGAAATAGCTACACTATTATCATAGGTATAATGATTGTAACTTATTTTTTTAGCGTCTAATAAGCGCATTACGTTTGTTTTTTCTTCTTTTTTCATAAGTATATATTATTGTTTATACATCTTTTAGTCAAATGAAAAGTGCACTAGCAATACTAGCCAATGCACTGACTTTTACTTCTCTATATATCTATTATATATACTTGCTGTAAGATAATAACATACCATTGCCAAGCCTACCCCAGTAACAGTATCTAAAAAGACATGTTGCTTTGTTGTTAAGGTTGAAACACAAACTAACAAGGCAAACACTAAAGAAAATACCTTATACCAATTTGGTACATTAGGATTATTCTTTATTCCTAGATAACACATCATACTGGCAAAACAATGGAGTGATGGAAGTAAGTTAACTGGATAATCAATATAGTATACTAACATTATTAACTTATCAAAAATGCCTGTACCAGTGATTGTTGCTCTTATCATTGTGCTAGGTAAAAATACATAACAAATAAAGCAAACTAACTTACCTAACATTTCAGAAACCATAAAGATACAGGCGTCTTTCTTAGAGTTATTTGTAGACAACACATAGTTAATCGTCCAAAATAAATAACAACCTAAATAGATAATTACTGTCCAACTCATAAATGGAATCTTATCATCTATAGGTAAGGAAAAATCATATAGAATCTTTGTTCTACCTATCTGACTGCCAATAAGATAAACAAAGAAATTAAAGTTAACTACCAAAACTAATACAAAAACTGCATAAGATGGTAATAGCCTTTTAATAAACTGCTTAAAACTTCTCAAAACTTCTAACCTCTTTCGCCTAGGCGACATTAAAATTATACAGCGCTAAATTTAATTGTAAAGAATATGCGTTCTTATTTGTCTGTAGTAATTCACCCATCTATTTCATTTTCATTCACTTTCAAAAATACTCAAAAATTCCTACTTATTCAACAAACAATTATATTGAACTTTGTTAACAAAGTTATATAATTATTACATTATGTAAACGAGGTAATAATTATGAGTAAATACATTTTCGTTACAGGTGGAGTTGTTTCGGGTTTAGGTAAAGGAATAACTGCCGCCTCTTTAGGACGTTTATTAAAAGCACGTGGATTAAAGGTTGCAGCTCAAAAGCTTGATCCTTACATCAATGTTGACCCAGGTACAATGTCTCCATATCAGCATGGTGAGGTTTTTGTTACTGAAGATGGTGCTGAAACTGATTTGGACTTAGGACACTATGAAAGATTTATCAATATTAACCTAAATAAATATTCTAACCTTACAACTGGTAAAGTATATTGGAATGTATTAAACAAGGAAAGAGCTGGCGATTACTTAGGTAGTACAGTTCAGGTAATCCCTCATATTACTGATGAAATAAAAAAATTCATCTTCAGAGTTGGTAAGAAAACTAACGCTGATGTAGTTATTACTGAAATCGGTGGTACAATCGGTGACATTGAATCTCAACCATTCATCGAAGCTGCTAGACAGGTTTCTTTAGAAGCTGGTAGAGGCAATTCATTATTTATCCATGTAACATTAGTTCCTTATTTAGAGGGTTCTGGTGAACACAAATCAAAACCAACACAACACTCTGTTAAGGAATTACAGGGAATGGGTATCAATCCTGATATTATCATTTTAAGAAGTGATAGAAAGATTGAAGACCCATCAATCTTCAAAAAGATTGCCTTATTCTGTAATGTTAGAGAAGATTGTGTTATTGAAAACATCACTGTTCCAACATTATATGAGGCTCCATTAATGTTAGAAAAGAGCAACTTCTCCTCTATCGTTTGTCGTGAGTTATCTATTCCAAGTAATATTATCGATTTAAGCGATTGGACTAGCATGGTAAATAGAATCAAAAACTTATCTAAGCGTGTTAATATCGCCTTAGTTGGTAAATATGTAGAATTGCATGACGCTTACTTATCAGTAGCTGAAGCATTAAAACATGGCGGTTACGCAAATGATGCTGATGTTAACATCTCTTGGATTAACTCAGAAAACATCAACGAATCTAACTATGTTGAAACATTAGAAAGATATGATGGTATCATCGTTCCAGGTGGATTCGGTGCTAGAGGTACTGAGGGAATGATTTTAACTGCTAAATATTGCCGTGAAAACAATGTCCCATATTTCGGTATATGCTTAGGTATGCAAATAGGTGTTATCGAATTCGCTAGAAATGTTTTAGGTTTGACAAACGCTAACTCTCGAGAATTAGATCCAGATTCACCATATAAGGTTATCGACTTTATGGACGACCAGTCTGACGATGTAAATAAAGGTGGAACTTTACGTTTAGGTTGCTACCCTTGTACTATCACTAAGGGAACTATGATGGATAAGTGCTATGGCAAAGAAGTTGTTGATGAAAGACATAGACATCGTTATGAATTCAACAATCAGTTCAAGTCTCAATTTGTTGAAGCTGGAATGGTATTAAGTGGAATGTATACTCAAAAAGATTTAGTAGAAGCTATTGAATATGCAGATCATCCATTCTTCTTAGCTGTTCAATATCATCCTGAATTTAAGAGCAGACCAAACCATCCTCATCCAATCTTTAATATGTTCATTAAGAAATCATTAGAAAACAGAAAATAGAAATAATGCCATTTGAGAAATCAGATGGCATTTTTGTTGTATAATAAGACTAACTAAAAGGAGTAAATCATTATGAAAATTGATTTTAAGAAAATTCTTAAAACCGTACTAGTATTATTACTTGTTTTTACGGTTTATTATATCAAAGCAAGAATTGAATTAGAAAACCCTGTTGTTCCAGATGAACCACCTATTCAAACAGAAGTACTTGATGAATTTGGAGTTTACACTACTAAAGAAGATGTAGCTCAATATCTAGTCACTTATAATAGATTACCTGATAATTTCATCACTAAAAAACAAGCTGAATCTTTAGGATGGACTGGAGGAGGACTAGATGACTATGCTCCAAACAAATGTATCGGTGGTGACTATTTCGGTAACTACGAAGAACTTTTACCAACTGAAAAAGGAAGAAAATATTACGAATGCGATATTGATACCTTAAACAAGAAATCTCGTGGTTCAAAACGAATAATCTTCTCTAATGATGGATATATCTACTATACAGCTGATCATTACGAAACTTTTGAACTATTATATGAACCTGTGGAGTAATATATGCAGACTGTCATTATACTAGATGGTACAGAAATGAAGAATAAGAAGGTTATGTTTAAATACATAGCTAAAGCTCTTAATTTCCCTGCATACTTTGGTCAAAATCTTGATGCTTTAGCCGATTGTTTATCTGAATGCGTTCATGATAAAGTAATCATTCTTATTAACCGCAAAGCTTTAGATAAGCGATTAGATAATTATGGAGATAGAGTTGTTAAGATTTTTAATGTCATTCAACAACAAACCAATAATTACAAATTTATAATCGGATATTAAAAGGACATCAATCGATGTCCTTTACTTTTCCTTGTCTTCTTTAATTAATTCCCTGATAGCTTCAACTGCTACTCTAATAGCTCCATCAGTATCATGAACCTGTGGATTATCTAAGCCAGCCTTTGCTCTTTCTTGATTAGCTACTACTAAGAAGCAGCTTCCTGCTCTTACCTTCAAATAGCTAGCTACGATAAATAAAGCTGCTGATTCCATTTCACTAGCAACTGTTCCTAAAGCTACCCAAGCGTCCCACTTTCTTAATAGATCCTGGCCATTTGGCAATGTTTCTGGTCTATGCTGTCCATAGAAAGCATCTTTACATTGAACTACCCCTGGCTTAGTTGGCATTCCTAACTTCTTACCAGCTCTCACTAGAGCATTTGTTACATCTAAATTTGGTACTGCTGGGAATTCGATAGGAGCATATTCCTTAGTTGTTCCTTCCATTCTGATCGCACCAGTAGCTACAACTACATCACCTGAATTGATATCTAACTGCATACCACCACAAGTACCAATTCTAATAAATGTATGAGCTCCACATGCAACTAATTCTTCCATTGCGATAGAAGCACTAGGTCCACCAATACCAGTTGAAGTAACTGATACTTTTACCCCATCTAAATAACCAGTATATGTCACAAACTCTCTGCTATCTCCAACAAGAGTAGCGTTATCAAAATATTTAGCTATCTTAGCGCATCTTTTAGGATCGCCTGGCATAATTACATATTGACCAACGTCTTCTTTGCCAACACCAATATGGTACTGTTTTCCACTACCTTCACTATAATCAATCATATATTAATCCTCCATCATTATTTATAGGAAATACTTCTTTATTTTATTATATCACACAAAACATAATAGTATTTATCCATCATTGTAAATATAGTATTATATAATCATGATTAATGTTGTTTATGAAACTGATAAGCTTGTTGTATGCATCAAGCCCAAGAATATAGCTTCTCAATCAGATAGCCCTAAGGCTATGCCTGCGCTATTAAAGTCACAGTTAAACTGTGATATTTTTCCTGTGCATAGATTAGATCAGGTTGTTAGTGGACTAATTGTCTACGCAAAAGATCAACAAACTGCAGCATACTTATCAAAGCAGATTACAGATGATGTATTCACTAAGGAATACTTAGCTGTATGTCATGGCACTATTGAAGAAAATGAAGCTACACTAGTAGACCTTTTATTCCACGATAAAAATAAAAATAAGTCTTATGTTGTTGATAAAAAGAGAAATGGTGTAAAAAGAGCTGAATTAGAATACAAAGTATTAGAATTTAAAGATGACTGTTCTCTAGTTAAGATTAATCTTATTACAGGAAGAACCCATCAGATTAGAGTTCAATTCGCATCAAGAAAGCACCCACTTCTTGGAGATGGTAAATATGGAAGTAAGGAAAACCATTGTACTTGCGCATTAATAAGTCATAAGTTATCTTTCTATCATCCAAAAAATAAAGATAAGCTTTCCTTCACTTATCTACCTGAACCATTAGAATATCCTTTCGATAAGTTTAGTAACTATGAACAAAACTTGGTATAAGTTAGATACTGCTGCTTTAATCTTCCCAGCGATTATGAAGGATAACTGGGCTAACGTATTTAGATTATCAGCGCATATGTCAGAAGAAGTTGATCCACTGGTTTTAAAGGAAGCTTTGGTTTCTATCAAAGATCGCTACCCTACAATATTCGCTTCTGTAAAAGCTGGCTTTTTCTGGTTCTATTTAGAAAACTCTGAAATCTTACCAGAGGTAAAGCAAGACTACGCCTACCCTCTAACAAGAATGGGTAGAAATGAATTAGCTAAATGTGGATTAAGAGTTTTGTATTTTGAAAATAGAATCGCTATTGAAATATTCCATTCATTAACTGATGGAACTGGAGCATCAATCTTCTTTAAAGCTCTACTTGCGAGATATATCGAAATCAAATATGGAATTTCCATTGATAATACAGGCTATTTCCCATCTCTAAATGAAGAAGTTACTGATGAAGAAACAGAAAATTCATTCTTCAAAAACTCAAACAACCGACCTTTATCTAGAAGAGAACCTAAATCATACAAATATAAAGGAACCCCAACAAAAAATGGTTTCCAAATATTAACAACAGGTATCATTGAAACAGATAAATTATTAGAATTAGCTCATAAACATGATTGTACAGTTACAACATTTGTGACTGCTGTTATGATAGATAGCTTTATACGTCTTCAGAAGAAAAACGTGCCATCTTTTAAACATCGTTTTGTGAAAATAGCTATTCCTATCAATCTAAGAAAGCTATACAATTCTAAGACTCTAAGAAACTTCGTCTTAGCGTTCAATGTTGGTGTTGACCCTAGATTAGGTGAGTATTCACTTGATGATATTATAAGATTCATAAAAGCTCAAATGTCTATGTTCTCTACTACTCAATCAATGTCTAGCAGAATTGCGGCTAATACTATGGCTCATAATAACATCTTAGTAAGAGGCGTACCTTTATTTATAAAGAATATCGTAATGCGCGCTGTATATCGTTCAACAGCTGAAATAACAGCTTGTTTGAACATTTCAAATCTTGGACAAATTAAGCTACCTGAAAGTATGAGCGAGTATATCTCTCGTATGGATTTCATTATCCCAGTTCAGCGTAATTATCCAAACAACTGTTCAATGGCTTCTTATGGTAATGTTACTACTATCAATATAATTAGAAACATCATTGAAGCAGAAGTAGAGAGAGTATTCTTCTCAAAACTAGTTGAATTGGGTATCCCTGTAGAAATCCAATCCAATTACCCAGGAGGTAAAAATAATGTATTGTGTTAAGTGTGGTGTGAAATTACAGGATGGCATAAAAGCATGTCCTTTATGTAACACTGTTGTAATAGATCCAGAAAATACTACTGAATTTCATACGGATTTTTCTGATATCTATCCAGATGATAAAAATCATGAAAGAATGGCTTTTGCGGCTGTATTAACAGCTATTACTCTAACTATAATAATTATCATTACTGTATTATGTCTAAAGACATATGGAGAATTGAGTTGGGGAGGATATCCAGTATTTGGTATTTTATTATTCTATATACTATTCTTCTTCCCATTATGGTTTAAAACAACTAATCCAGTAATCTTCTGGCCTGTAGATTTCTTATCAATTGGACTTTTCCTATATTATATTAATCAGCACACTGGAGGACATTGGTTCTACAGCTTTGCCTTACCAATAGTTGTTGTATTATGCATGATCTCTACTACTGCAGCTGCCTTAGTGAGATATGTAAAGACAGGAAGATTCTTCATCGCTGGTGGTATTATTCTAGCTATTGGTGTAGGAAGTGTTATTATCGAGTACTTCGAAACTATCACTTTCCATACTTCTATGTGGAAATGGTCATTATACGTATTATCATTTACAGTAATATTCGGTATATTTATGATCATTGTTGGTATTATTCCACCGTTAAAGAAACAAATTCAAAAAAGATTCTTTATTTAAAAAATCGAGATAATTCTCGATTTTTATTTTTCATACTTTTCTTTTGTTAAGATGTAGAAATCTACATCAAATTGTTGCTCATCCCATTTTCTTGTAACTTTTTTAGTTTCAACATATTCAAACGGGAATGATAAACATAATTTTTTAGATTTTTCATTATCTGAGAAAAAGCCGTATACAAAGCTATCGGCCTGCAATTTTCCAAATACAGTATCCAAGATACCTTTTAATACTTCCTTGCCATATCCATTTCCCTGATATTTGCTGGAAATGCATATACCATTTTCCTCATATGAGTTTTCGACTTTTCTAGCCATAAAACCAGCTAAGCCGATTGGTTCATTAGTTTCCTTCAAACAAACGAAATATCCGTTATAGTTTTCCTGGAATTTAACTGTTCTATTTAATCTATCAACAGCTTCAAAGAAGTTTGTGGTTGGTTTCCATAACATCCATTTAGCTACTTCTAAATCTTTCCAGACATTATTTAAAATAGGAAGTAAATCTTCATCTGTAGCTTTTCTTAAAATAAGTCTTTCAGTTTCAATAGTTGGAATTAATTTCTCTACCATAACACTACCATCCTTGTAACTACTATTCTACCATTTATTAACTAACGAAAAAAGAGGAACTCAATTTGATGAGTTCCTCTAGAAAGTTAATATTTAAGCTGTAACCTCAAACATTCCTAAGTCTCTGCCTTCGTTGAAGTTTCTAGCGTTTTCCATAGTAACAACAGCGATAGCCTGCATAGCTTCACGAGTGAAGAACGCCTGATGAGAAGTGATAACTACCTGTGGGAACATTGTTAATCTAGCTACTGTATCATCAGTGATTACATCATAACTGTGGTCAGTATAGACGTTGTCATCTTCACCTTCATATACGTCAAGAGCAACTGCGTGGAACTTACCATTCTTTAAGGCTTCAATTAATGCTTCAGCATCAATTAATGGTCCTCTTGCAGTATTAACGATCATTACTGAATCCTTCATTAGAGAAATAGAATCACTATTAATTAAATGATATGTTCCACCTTCACCCATGATTAATGGTGCATGTAATGAAATTAAGTCAGCCTTTTCTAATAATTCATTCTTGCTCACATATTTTAATAAGCCTTCTTCTTCAAGCTTCTTATTTGGATAAGCATCCCAACCTAAAACTGTCATGCCATAGCCCTTACAGATCTGAGCCATGCAAACACCAATTTTACCAGTACCCATGATACCAGCAACTTTGTTATGTAAGTCAACACCTAACAAGCCAGATAAACCGAAGTTGTTATCTTTAACTTTATTGTGTGCCTTATGTAATCTTCTGTTAGCCTGCTGAACAATTGCCATAGCATGTTCTGCAACAGCGTATGGAGAATAAGCTGGTACTCTTAATACCTTAATACCATATTCCTTAGCAGCTTTTAAATCAACGTTGTTGAAGCCAGCGCATCTTAATAAGATTAACTTAACATTGTATTCATGTAAAGCTTCAATAACATCTCTACCACATTCATCATTAACGAAAATACAGATTGCATCATGTCCCTTAGCTAAAGAAACTGTTTCAATAGTTAATCTTGAAGAATAGTACTTGATATCACAATTGTATGTGCCTTCGCCCTTATCTCTTGATAATTCACTAAAGAAAGTACGGTCATAATCCTTAGTACCGAAGAAAGCAATCTTTAAAACACTAGTTTCTTTCTTTCCTTCAAATTCACTCTTTAATAAGCTCTTAATAACCTCAGCAACATGTTCTTCATCAGAACCTTCAACAGTGATATTTAATACCTCACCCATCTTTGCTGCTAAAGATAAAATGCTTAAAACGTTTCTACCATCAGCTAACTGATCATCCTTTCTTACAGTTACGCTACTCTTAAAATCAACACAAGCCTGTGCTAATAAAGCTGCAGGTCTAGCATGAATGCCCATTGGGTTCACTACATGATAGTCAAAACAAATCATAATTATATACTCCTTATTTATTAATTATATTGTATCATAGCAATAATTGTTTCGAACAACAAAAATTTACATAATTGTTACATAGATTGTATTTATTAACACAATCGAGTAGGGCTAAATTAATAGACCTCTCACACCACCACATCGTGCCGATCGGCAATGGGCGGTTCAATTAAATCTTTTGTAATTTTAAAGTATGTTGTTTTAAATAGTAATCAAGTGATGAAACTAGTCCTGCCTGGGCTAGTTTTTCTTTTGATATCGCTCTAACTACTACAGTCTTTGTAACTACCCAATAGTATCTGTCACCACAATATGCAGTA
>JAZRWC010000039.1:0-5583 GCA_045599505.1 Erysipelotrichaceae bacterium
TTAATGGAGCATTGAACATATTAAGGAAAAGTAATGTTGTGGACTTAACGGTCCTATACAGTAGAGGCGAAGTGGACACGCCTGAAAGAATAAGGATTGCCTAGCAATAGGTGGAAACTCAAATATCAGACTTCTTAAAAAGAGTCGTTTGACTCTTATCGAAGCCCCCACTTCAAACGAAGTTAAGTGGTGGGTAGTTCACACAAGAAATCGGTAGTATAATAGAAATAGTTGAAAATATCCTTTATAAAGGATGATGTAAAATAGGAAAGGGAGAATAATTCTATGAAAATTGCTGAAATTATTGAAGCATGCAAAAAAGACTGTAAAGGTTGGGGTGTAATCGATGAAACTAAGACTAGAGATAAGGTTTTATATGGACCAACTGATGTTGAATGTACTGGTGTTGTAACTACAATTTATGCATCAATTCCTGTAATCAAGAAGGCTCATGAATTAGGAGCTAACTTCATTATTTCTCATGAAGCTTGCTGGTGGAACCATGGTGACCATACTGATTGGTTAGCTAACGATAAGACATTCATCGCTAAAAAGGCTTTATTAGATGAATATGGCATCACTGTATGGCGTAATCATGACTATATCCATTCTGGATGCAACTACAATGGTAACTACGTAGATGGTATCTTCTATGGTTTAGCTGAAGAATTAGGTTGGCAACAGTATGTATTTGAAAACAAGGCACAGCCTAGATATTTCGAAATTCCAGAAACTCCTACTACAGAAGTTGCTCAATACATGATGGAAAAGATGAACTTATGCGGTATGAAGACTTTAGCAGATACAAATGGTACTACTAGAAGAATCATGATCCCTGGTCATTTAATCGGTGGTGTTGATAATCAGGTATTAGCTGAAATCGAAGAAAAGAACATCGATACATTAATGTGTATGGAAATCACAGACTTCACAGTTGGTATCTATATGAGAGATGGAGCTGGTGTAGGAAGACAGAAGAGCGTTTTAGTTCCAGGACATTTCAATACAGAAGAACCAGGTATGAAGTGGTGGGCAGAAGTTTATTGGCCAACTAAGTTCCCTGAAATCAAGGCTACTTTCGTTCAGGCTGGTGACTCATACTCATACTTATTAAGAAAGTAATTACTAACTAGTTGCTAGTTATCTAAATCGGGATAGTGTACTCTATCCCTTTTTTGATGAAGTAATTACTATTTGTGATAGAATATAAAGGAAGTCAGAAAGGAAAGATAAAAGATGTTACTTTGTCCTAAATGTTTAAAAAAATTAACTAAGGTTAATAATATGTACAAGTGTGAAGATAATCATTGTTATGACATAGCTAAGGAAGGTTATGTTAATTTAATGTTGGCTAATCAGAAACACTCTATTAATCCTGGGGATGACAAGGAATCTTTAAACTCAAGAAATGACTTCTTAAATAATGGCTACTATAAGCCATTAGCTGATAAGCTAGCTGAATTAATTGGTAAGTATTTTAATGATGAGGATGTATTCTTAGATGCTGGTTGTGGCACCGGGTATTATCTAAATCAGGTTATGAGTAATGTAGATAAAAAGATTAATTATTACGCTACAGATATCTCTAAAAAAGGTGTAAGTATGACTAGCAAAAAGTGTAAGAGTGCTACTTGCTTTGTAGGTAATGTATTCCATTTGCCTTTTGAAGATGAAGCGTTAGATGGGTTAATGAGCGTATTCTGCCCATATTCTAGTGAGGAATTCTCTAGAGTTATCAAAAAGGGTGGATATGTTATCTCTGTTACTCCAGGAAAACAGCACTTATACCAATTAAAGGAAATCGTTTATGATAATCCTTACTATAATGATGAACAAGGTTATAAACTTGATGATTTTGATTTAGTTGAAAGAACTAATGTTACATATATGATGAATCTTACTAGCAATAAGGATATCTGTTCACTATGGATGATGATGCCTTATTACCATACTACTAGTAAGAGCGATAACGATAAATTACTGACTAGAGACCAAGCTGATTCTTTAGCTGATTTCTTAGTATGCGTCTACAAAAAGAGGTAGCTAATATGAAGAAATGTTTAATTGTATTATTAGTATTATTTTTATTAGCTAGCTTAACTGGTTGTAAGAAGGTTGCTAAAGAAGAGTCACAAGTAAAAAGAGTAGCAGTACTAGCTAAAGATGAAACTGATGAAGGAAAAGTTATCTTTTTAGATATAGATAATAAGGAGATTAAAACTATTACTATCGAATATCCAAATGAGACTTTCCATGATGATAATGTCGTTTATTATTCTGCTAAAGATAATGAATATAAAGGTATTAGATATGATAACTTTAAGGAGACTAAAACATTTGAAAATGTCTTTGGTTATGTCTTAGCTTTAAGAGATGATGTTATTATCACTTATAGCTCAACTGGAGTAAGTGTAGTTAGTGCAGATAAGAAAGTAGAAGAGTATGTTAACTTGTATTTAGCCAGTTATTATGTTTCTTTAGATAAGTTGTATTTAATTGACTATAGCAATATCCTATATATTTACAACGTTGCAGATATGACACTAATCAATAAGTACAGAGTTATCAACTCAGAGTTTTTATCTCTAACTCAAATTGGTGATACTGTGTATTTGGTAAGTGATAATGGCTATAGTGAAGTAAAAGAAGATGGATTAGGTATGACTTATGTCTATCCATTAGATTTTGAAGAGATTTATAATGCTGCAGGCAATATGTTATTTGTGGCTGAGAAAAACGAAAGAGGTATTTATACTGTTAGCTTTGATGATCATAAGATGGTATTAGATACTGTATTAGATGAAATGTACTATACAGATGTCATTTATGATGTCTTCTTTAAAGAGTACTATGATGAAGGTTTTTATGTAGTTGATTTCTTTGATGTTGTGAAAGGTTATTAATTATGAAAATCGATGCAATCGTATTTGATGTTGATTCAACATTAACTTCTGGCCCTGGCTTACCGGTAGTGGAAAGTGCTATTAAAGCTATTAATGCCTTACAGAAAAAGGGGATTAAGATAGTAATATCATCAGGTAGACCTTCATACGCTATTCCAGCTATTGAAGGAAAGATTTTCCCTGATTACTATGCTGCTTATAATGGACATGTAGCTAATGATGCTAAAGGAAATGTTATTTACCAAGCTCAAATGAGCAAGGATTTATTTGATAGAATCAATGAGTATTGTGATAAGTATGAAGTACCTATCATGTGGAAGTTTACTGATTTATGTTGTTTCTATCGTTATACTTCTTCTTTAGATGCAGTAATTCATACATTAAGACCATATATTATTGGTAAGTATGCTGATAGTAGTGTGGTTCCTCCTTGTGGAGCACTAATTCCAACTCAGAAGCAAGCTGATGAGTTTATGAAGGTATTCGGTGATGAGGTTGATGTAGTAAATGGTGGATTACTATTTTATGATTTAAATCTTAAGGGCGTTAATAAAGCTACAGGGTTAGAAAAATTATTTGAACATTTAGGTATAGATCCTAAAAATACTATGGCATTTGGTGATAGTGATAACGATAAGGAAATGTTAGAGTATTGTGGTGTTTCTGTAGCTATGGGCAATGGTTTTGAATCTATAAAAGCTATTTGTGATTACGTCACTGATGATGCTGATAAGGATGGAATTTTAAAGGCATTATATCATTTTGGCCTATTAGAACAGAGTGAAATTGAAGAGTAGAAATACTATGAAGATGGCTAGTTGTGACCATCTTTTCTTTTGTGAAAAAACTACAAAAAATAGCGTGATTTTTGTTGACTATATATAGGTGGAAATAATAAACTATTGGTGTTGTTTTTTTGAAGAATAAGAGGTGAGAAATATGCAGAATGTTGCTTTTAACAATGAGAAGTTTTTAAAGATTCAAACAGCTAAAATCATGGAGCGTGTTAATCGTTTTGATAACAAGCTTTACTTGGAATTCGGTGGTAAATTATTCGATGATGCTCATGCAGCAAGAGTATTACCAGGCTATCAATCAGATATTAAAGTTCAGATGCTAAAGCAGCTTTCAGATAAGGCTGAGATGCTAGTAGCTATCAACGCTCACGATATCGAAAAGAGTAAGCGTAGAGGTGACTTAGACATCACTTATGACCAGGAAGTATTCAGACTTATCGATGCATACACTAGCTTAGGTTTATATGTAAGCTCAGTTGTTATTACACAGTATGTTTCTTTACCTGTTGTTGATAAATTTGAAAATCAGTTAATGGAAAGAGGATATAAGGTATACCATCATTACCGCATTGAAGGATATCCTCAAAACGCTGAATTAATCGTATCTGATAATGGATATGGTAAAAATGAATATGTTGAAACTACTAGACCATTAGTAGTAGTTACAGCACCAGGACCTGGTTCTGGTAAGATGGCTGTATGTTTATCACAGCTATATCATGAATATAAGAGAGGCGTTGTAGCAGGTTATGCTAAGTTTGAAACATTCCCTGTTCACAATCTTCCATTATCTCATCCAGTTAACTTAGCTTATGAAGCAGCTACAGCTGACTTAGATGATGTTAATATGATTGACCCATTCCACTTAGAAAAATATGGAATCGCAGCTGTAAACTATAACAGAGATGTTGAAATCTTCCCTGTATTAGCTAAGACATTAAGAATGATCACTAACGAAGATATCTATTTCTCACCAACTGATATGGGCGTTAACATGATCGGTTTATGTATTGAAAATGATGAAGCAGCTAGACAAGCTGGTAAAGATGAAATCATCAGAAGATACTATCGTACTTTAGTTGAATACAGACAGGGCTTAATTGGAGAAAACGCTGTTCATAAGATTGAAGCAATCATGAACAAGGCTGAAATCTCTATCAATGATAGACCAACTGTTGCTGTAGCAAACGCTAAGGCAGAATTATGTGGTGGATATGCAGTAGCTATTGAATTAGAAGATGGCGCAATCGTTACTGGTAAGAATAGTTCATTACTTGCAGCAGCAAGTGCAGCGGTATTAAATGCCTTAAAGCATTTATGCAATATGAATGATGATATTTACTTATTATCACCTCATATTATTGAACCAGTTCAAGAGTTAAAGACAAAGTACTTAGGTAACAATAATCCATTATTACATGTTGATGAAGTGTTAATTGCCTTAACTATTAGTGCTCAATTAAATCCATATGCTGACCAGGCAATCAAGGCTTTACCAAAGCTAAAGAATTGTCAGTTACATTCAAGCTTCATCTTATCTCCAGTAGATTTAGATACATTCAGAAAGCTTGGAGTTATGGTTACTTGTGAACCAAAATACAGAACAAAGAAGTTATTCCACGCTAAGTAAAAAATTAAGAAGATACTGATATGAAGTATCTTCTTTTTTGTAGATTCATAAAATGTAGGCTTTTTGACAAAATTTACACTTTTTGTTCACAAATTGTTCATAAAATGCAATAATATTGGCTCTTTTCAAGTTAATAGTTGATATTAATTAGTCACATGAACTAAAAATACCATAGTGGTGTTCTCCATATGCCTCATATAAGTCAATTGGCATGGGAATCTTACATATATCACTGTTAAGTAGCTCTTTATCG
>JAZRWC010000040.1:0-14967 GCA_045599505.1 Erysipelotrichaceae bacterium
CCAATTGGTGCAGCTATTTCTACAGCTATTTCTTACTTTGTGATTTGGGTAATTAGAATTATCAAAGTCAAAGAGTATGTAAATATTAAGATGAATGTTACTAGAGACTTACTAGCTTATGGCTTATTAGTAGGACAATCATTGATTCTTCTAGCTACTGCTAATGATAGCTTCGGTTATTATGGAATCCAGTTTATTGTTGTATTAGTAATCATTGCATTATATAAGCAGCAGGTAGTTGAATTATTAGACTTCGTATTTGTAAAGATTCTTAAAGTTAAAAAATAGGTGATATTATGGGTGGATTAATCAATACAATAAAAGAATATGGCTTAAAACTTGATGAGAAGATGTATAAGCTATTCGAAAAACTTCCAATAAGAGAAGATTATCTGGTTTTTGAAAGCGAAGGAGACTTGTCTGATAATAGTTATGCCTTGTTTAATTATTTGAAAGAAAATGATTACCTTAAAAAGTACAAGGTGATGTGGTTACTAGATGATTTAAGTAACGCTAAAGAGTTTGAAAATACAATCTTTGAAAAGAAGAGAACTTCAAAGCCTTCAATTAGAAGAAATATGTTTTTAGCTAGAGCAAAGTACTATATTTACGATCATAGAAATGTTCTAGAAGAAGTTGGTAGACGTCCTGAAACAAAAGCAATTTATTTGTCTCATGGCTTTGGCTATAAGGCTGGCAAGGGAAAGCCTATTGATGATCCTGATAAGATCTTTGATAAGATGATTTGCACTGGTGAATTAGCTGCTGAAGGTTTATCTGCTTTCTGGGGAACTAATATTAATAAAACAGTACCACTTGGTTATTCAAGAATGGACTACTTCTTTAAAAATGATCCAAAGGTTAAAGAAATCATTAATGGGCAGTTCCATTTTGATAATTATGATAAAGTCATTTTATGGATGCCAACATTTAGACAGACAGCTAATAAATATATATCTGAAGATTACATCCAAAATGAGACAGGATTACCATTCTTTAACACAAAAAATGATTTAGATAATTTCAATACATTTTTAAAGGATAATAGTTTATTGTTTGTTTTAAAACTTCATCATTTACAGGCTTCCTTACCAATATTCTCTGAAAAGTTTTCTAATATTCTTATTGTGAATGACTCACAATTAAAGAAGTTGAATGTTCAATTATATCAGTTTATCCCACTTTCAGATGGATTGATTACTGATTATTCATCTATTTCAGTAGATTATATGTTACTTGATAAACCAATAGTTTATATTTTGGATGATTTGCCTCAATATCAGGCCTCTAGAGGTATCTGGCCAGAAAATGTATTGGATTATATGACAGGATATCAGGTTTATGATATCGATGCCTTAAAATCAGCAATCATTGATATTAAAGATGGTAACGATAAATATAGAGAACTAAGAAACGAAAAAATAGGAATTTTCCATACTCATAAAGATGGAAATACATCAAAGAGAATAGTTGAATATTTAGAATTATAAAATATTAATCAGCAGGCTACTATAGCTGGATGCTGATTTCTTTTTTTAAGCTTTTTTGTGTTAAAATAATAAAGAAGTGTGGAGGTTAGTGTATGACATTAACTCGTTATGAATTTGAAGTATTAACATACATCGAAAGAAATGGAAATAAAGAATATCCAATGCGTAAGTTGTCTGATGAGATTAAGATTTCAGGAAATCAAATTAAGCAGACAGTAGCTTCATTAATTAGTAAAGGACTATTAGTTAATAGCGATAATTACTATGCATTGAATGAGGAATCATATAAAGCTCTGAAACCATATAAGGTGGAAAAGGCAGTAGTACTAGCAGCTGGATTTGGTTCTAGAATGATGCCAGCAACTGCAGATAGACCTAAACCAATGGTTAGTGTAAATGGTAAAAGAATCATTGAAACATTATTAGATGCTTTGGTAAATGCTGAGGTGACTGATATAACTATTGTTAGAGGATATAAAAAAGAAGTGTTTGATGAAATTTTAGTAAAGTATCCTTTTGTTAAGCTGGTTGATAATGATGATTATGACAAGACTAATAACATCTCAAGTGCTATGTTAGTACTTGATAAGATTGATAATAGCTATTTATGTGAAGCTGACCTATATATCACAAATCCAGATATTATTACTAAATATCAATACGCATCTAATATTCTTGGATCATATTCACTAGAGACAGATGACTGGAGTTTTAAATTAAAGGATGGCTATATTGATGAATATCAGAAGGGAAATACATATTGTTATAACTATTATGGAATTTCATTTTGGAACAAAGAAGATAGCGAAAAGTTAAGAAGGGATTTTGCTCATATCTATAATGATGTAGAAAATGGCAAGGATTACTTCTGGGAATTTGTACCGTTAGTTCTATTACATGACGATTATAAAGTAGAAATAAGACAATGTAATAAAGAAGATATAATGGAAATTGATAATTATTATGAGTTACAAGAGCTTGATAGTTCTTATAAATAGGAGAGTAAATTATGAAAGTCTACAAAGGAAACATCTTAACAGTTAACAATGATGATGAAGTATGTAGTTATTTAGTTGAAAAAGCTGGAAGAATCGCTTTTGTTGGTAATGAACTTCCTGAGCAGTTTAGAGATTTTGCTGTTGTTGATTTAAAAGATAAAGCACTAATTCCTAGCTTTGTTGATACTCATCAGCATTTTGCCTCTTTCTCTATGTTTAATGCTGGATTAAACGTTATGAATTGTGAAAGCAATGTAGAGATGATGGAAGAAATCAAAAAGTACGTTGCTAGAGAAAAGGCTACAGTATTAAATTGTTTTGGTGCTTCCCCTTACTCTGTTAAGGAAGGAGTACTAATCAGTAAAGCGCAGTTAGATGAAGTATGTCCTGATAAGGAAATTATGGTTGTTAAGTATGATGGACATGCATGTGTTGTAAACTCAAAACTATTAGAAAAGATGAATGACAAAGTAAAGAATTTAAGAGGCTACCACTATGAAAGTGGAGAGATGAACCAGGAAGCTTTCTTTGAATTCTCAAATTATATTTCAAATTCTGTTTCTATTCCTGATTTATTCAAGAATATGCAGAAAGCTGTTGACTACCAAGCTGCAAGAGGTATCGGTATGATTCATACAGTCAGTGGTGTAGGCTTTGTGGCTGATGCTGATATTTCTATGGAGAAGGTGTTTGCTAAGTCATTAACTAATGGTTTCCAATTAAGAGTATTCCCTCAATCAATGGATATTAAAACAGCTACTAGTAGAAAGATGACTAGAATCGGTGGATGTTTCAAGTGCGCATTAGATGGTTGTTTTGGCTCAGCTGATGCTGCCTTAAATCAACCATACAATAATTCTACAGATAAGGGTGTTTTATACTACAGTGATGAGCAGGTAATTGATTTCTGTAAGAAAGCTAATAGAGCAGGATTACAGATTGAAATTCACGCAATTGGTGATGCTGCTTTCGATCAGGCTACAAGAGCTATTAAGGCAGCATTAGATGATTATCCAAGAAGAGACCACCGTCATGGTATTATCCACGACTGCTTACCTACAGAAGAAGGTATCAAGATTGCTAGCCAGTATGGAATTCAGATGCCAGTACAGAGTGCATTTATCAACTGGAAACAGGAACCTGATGAATATCTCAAGGAATTATTAGGTGAAGAAAGATGGAGTAAGTTAAATCCTATCAAGACATTTATGAATAATGGTATTGTTGTATCATTTGGTTCAGATGGACCTTGTACAGATCCTGATCCAATTGTATGGATTGATAAGGCCGTAAATAATGAAAACTTAACTGAAGCAATCAGTGTTGAAGAAGCATTAAGAATGTGTACTTATAATGGTTACTTCACAACATTTGATGAAAATGAAAGAGGTTCATTAGAAGTTGGCAAGATTGCTGATATGGTTATCTTATCTAAGAACCCATACACAATCGATAAAAAAGAATTAAAAAATTTAAAAGTTGAAAAGCTTATCTTAGCTGGTAAGGAATATACTAGCGCTCAAGAAAACTTAGTAAAGGCAGTATATAGAGGATTAACTTCAAATAACAAGTTCTAATTGGAGAGTATATGACAAAGGATGAATTTTACGTATTGAATAGCTTGTATAACGGCTCAAAAGGTAGAGTAGGCTGTAGATACGATATTGAAAATAATAAAGCACTAGAGAAAAATGAAGTTTTGCTTTCATTAGTTGAAAGTGGCTTTGTTGACGCTAATTATAACGAATTGACTGAACAGGGTCTATTAGCTTTAGTACCATATAAGGTTAAAAATGCGATCATTTTAGCAGCAGGTGCTTCAAGCAGATTCATCCCATTATCATTAGAACAGCCAAAGGGGTTGTATGAAGTTAAAGGTGAAAAGCTAATTGAAAGACAGATTGAACAGCTTATTGATGCTGGAATTACTGATATTACTTTAGTATTAGGATATAAGAAGGAAATGTTCTATTACTTAAAGGAAAAGTATGGTGTAAAGTTTATCATTAATAATGCATTTAATATCAAAAACAATATTGAAAGTATTTATCTAGCTAAGGAAGTACTAGCAGATAGTTATTTATGTGTAAGCGATAGCTATTTTATTGAGAATCCATTTAATCAATATGAATATCATAGTTTTAACGCAGGTATTTCAGTAAGTGAACCTACAAATGAAATGTATGTTGACACTGATAGTGATGGAAGAATCACTAAGATGTCAAAGGGATTAGATAAGGGACAAGTCCTATTAGGACATAGCTACTGGAAGAAAGATTTTGCTGAAAGCTTTATTAAGTTAGCTGAGGAAGATCAGAAGATTGGTAAATATAATAGTTCATTTTGGGAATGGCTAGTAAGAGATAATCTGGATAATATGCCTGCATTCTATTTCAAGGAATATAAATCACAGGCAATATTTGAATTTGACTATTTTGATGATTTAAGAAAATTTGATACACAATATCTTTCTTATACTCATTCTGAAATTATGAGAAATATAAAGCTTGTATTTAGATGTGATGAAGAGGATATTACAAACTTTAGAAATGTATCTAAGGGTTTAACTAATACATCGTTTGTCTTTGGAATTGATGGAGTTGACTATATTTACAGACATCCAGGAGATGGAACTGAAAAGATAGTTTCCAGAAAAAATGAGAAGACATCATTAATCAAGGCAAAGAGTATTGGTATAGATCCAACATATATCTATGCAGACGTAAATGAAGGATGGAAGATAAGTAAGTTTGTTCCTGAATTTAGAGAGCCTGACTATTCAAGTTTTGAAGATTCAAAAAAAGTATTAGCTACATTAAGAAAGTTACATGCTTCAGATGTAGTAGTAGATTATGGAATGAAACCTTGGGAAGATTCTATTGAAACTGAAAAACTATTAAAAGCTAAGGATCCAAACTGCTTTGTAGAATATGAAGGATTAAAAGAAAAGATTGGTAAACTGTATAGTAAAACAATAGGTGATGGTGTTGAAAAGTGCTTCTGTCATGGCGATACATATCAGCCAAACTGGATGATAACACCAGATGATGAAGTTATCTTAATTGACTGGGAATATTCAGGTTATTCAGATCCAGGTATAGATGTAGGTTACTATATTGTAGATGCTATGTATGACTTTGATGAAGCAGATAGATTCATTAGAGAATATTTGCAAGATGACTATACAGAAGTGAAATATGAGCACTTTATGATATATACAGCTCTTATAGCTTATTATTGGTTTGTATGGGCTATGTATAGAGAATCATGTGGAGCAAGCATGCCTGAGGCATTAGCTGCTTGGCGTGATATGGCAATTAAGTATGCAGATTACTTAACAAAATAGTGAGGTTTAATATGAAAGTAGTTACTTTTGAGGATGTTAAAAAGCTAAATGTTTCACCTAAACTTTGTTACAGTTGGGTGACGCAAATGCTAAAAGATAAGGATAAGGTAAATCTTCCTGCAAAGATTTCCTTGGCTCCAGCAGATGGAGTGTTTTGTAATGTTATGCCATGCATTATGCCTAATGATGATTTTGGCTCTGTAGGTGGTGTAAAAGTTGTTACAAGATATCCTGAAAGAAAACCAAGTTTAGATAGTAAGTTATTACTATTAAATACTGAAACTGGGGAATTTTTAGCCTTGATGGACGCTAACTGGATCACAGCTATGAGAACTGGGGCAGTAGCTACTCATTCTATTTTACTGTTAGCAAAAAAGAATTTCTCTACTATAGGGTTCATTGGTTTAGGTAACACTGCTAGAAGTACATTATTAGTTTTAGCTAATATGGTAACTGATAGAGAACTAACAGTTAAGCTATTGAAATATAAAAATCAGCATGAGTCTTTCGCAGAGAGATTTAAAGAATATAAGAACATTCATTTTGAATATGTTGATAGCTACAAGCAGGTAGTTAAGGGAAGTGATGTTGTCATTTCTTGTGTAACATATTTTGGTGAAGACGTTTGTGATGATGATTGTTTTGATGAAGGCGTACTAGTTGTACCAGTTCATACTAGAGGATTTACAAATTGTGATTTATTCTTTGATAAGGTATATGCTGACGATTATGGACACGTACACCATTTTAAGAATTTCTCTAAGTTTAAATCATTTGCTGAAGTAAGCTCTGTAATTAATGGTAAGGCTGTTGGAAGAGAAAATGATAAAGAGAGAATTCTAGCTTATAATATTGGATTAAGTATGCATGACATCAATTTTGCTGCTCATATTTATCAGTTGATTGAAGATAAAGACAAGCTACTAGATGTTGATATGAAAGATCCAACAGAAAAATTCTGGATTTAATATTAGTGTGTGAAGGAGAATAAATATGGAAAACAATCAGTTAGAAAGGGCTCTTGGATTAGGAGTAACATATGACGAAGTTCCTTTATTCTACGAAGGTTGGAATGAAGAAACTAGCGAACTACTATTTAAATGTGATAATGAAGTTCAAATGTTTTGTAAATATCTAGATTGTTATGATTTATCATATGTTAAATCATTAAAAATTCATTATGAAAGTGAAACTCCTTCAGCTTTAACAAAGAAAATAACAAGTATTAAGGGGGTTAAGGGGCTTACTAGTCCAGTAATGTCAACTCCTAAAGGTCTAATTCCTGATTTTGAGTCCAGATACTTTACTGCAGATTTTCCTTATGGACTATCTATTTTAGTTCAAATCGCTAAACTATTAGGTATTTCTACTTCAAATATGATTAGTACTTTAGAATGGTATTATAGTGTTGCGGGAAAGAGAAGAGAATTTGATAATTCTGAATTTGGAATTAATACTAAACAACAGTTAATTGATTTCTATTCAAAATAGATATATGACTAGGGGAATACAAATTCCCTTTTTTGATATAACGTTAAATTAATCATAGACATTATTTACTAACAAATGTTTGTTAGAATGAGTATGAAAAGTGAGGTAAATAAATTATGCCAGGTGATCCAAAGAATCCAGGTTATAACCGTCCTATTAAATCAGGTTTAAAATCAAAGAAAATTGTTTTTGAAGAGGAAAGACCAATCAGATGGTCATATATGAAGATTTTAAGAGAAACTTCTAATTTGAAAGAATTCTATCCAGAAATTACTCCATACCATGAAGCTTATAAGATGAGAGACAATACTTGGGCTATCTTTACTGATACATTCGATGGAGCAGGAGATCCTTGGATGTATGTTATTAATGGACCAAAGAAAGCTTTAGTTATTGATACTGGTTTTGGTGTTGGTGATTTAAAAGGTTTAGTAAAGAAATTAATTGGTGATGATACAAAAGAAATTGTTGCTGCATGTACTCATTTTCATTTTGATCATGCTTATGGTAATTTCCAGTTTGATAATGTTTATTGTCATCAAGATGAGGAATATGCGTTAAGATCAGTAATGAACCCTCATATTTGGGACTATTTATATGATGAAAATGGTAAGGGAATCTACACTGAGTTTGATCCAGCAGATATCGTAGAATACAAAGAATATAATTTAATTCCATTAAAGAGTTATGAGACTATTGATTTAGGTGATGGCTATTTAGTTGAATGTATTCCATTGCGTGGACATTCAGCTGGCCAAGCAGGTTGGCTAGATCATCAAACAGGTTGCTTGTTCTCTGGTGATACTGGTGGAGCAGGTAGAGCAGTAAAGGGTGAACCTCATCCTGAAAATCTAACAATTGAAAGATTAAGAGATGATTATAAAGTTATTGTTGATAGAATGAATGAAGTATCAGGTGTATTCCCAGGACATGGAATGCTTGATCAGACTAACACAGTATTGAAATATTCATACAATGCATGTAACGCTGTATTGAACAACCCAGGTTGTGTTGATGAAGTTAAGATGAGAAAAACTCCTGACGGCAGAGAAATCAAACAATATGTTAAATATATTTATCAGGGAACTAGTATGAAATTCTCTGATGGTAATTTATATTATCCTAAAAAAGAAGACTAGTTTATTGGGAACATGATTTACTTCATGTTTCCTTTTTCTTTTGCTGATAGTAAAATATTATAAAAGGATGATTTTATATGATTAGCACATTAGGAATGAAAATATTAAGAGAAGTTATTATATCTAACCAACCAGTGTCTACTTCTGATCTTTCTGTTCAATTAGATTGTGCTATCAATACTATCAGAAAAGAAGTTTTATATATTAATGATGTAATTAGAGAATATGGAATTGAGATTGGTTCAAAATCATCAATAGGTCTTTATGTTGAGATTTTAGATAATAGTACTGGTAAAGAGTATTTAGAATCATTAAAAAAGAAATTTGATAGATTTGAAAGAATGCATGCTAAATATAATACTAATACTTATTTTTTAGTTAGGTACTTATTAGCTAAAAATGGTAAGGTGTCAATAACAGACTTATGCGATTTACTATATTGTTCAAGAAGTAAGATAGCTAAGGAACTAAACTTAGTTAAAGATGAATTAAAAATGTTCCATCTTCAATTAGTTAATAAAAGAAAAGACGGCTATCTATATATCGAAGGAAGAGAATTTGATATTAGACAGTGTATGATATATAACCATAAGATTAAGACCGTTTATCCTGTTACTAGTGATAGTGATGATTCGGCTTTTTTAGCGTATTTTGCTCAAAATGATCCATATAACAATCAACAAAAGAATCTTAGGGTAGTGTTTGATTGTTTAAGCAATCAAAGTGATATAGATTTTCCAGTCATGGATTATCCTAAGTTAGTTCACTTCATGGATTTATCATATTCTAGAAGTACTTATAGTGAAGATATGGCGTTTGATTTAGCAGATTATTCGTTCATTTATAAATCAAAAGAGTATGAATTAGCTAAGAAAATGTTTGATAAATTTTTATTCCCGTCACAGTTTGTCTGCAATGAAAATGACATTATCGGTTTGACAATATTACTACTAGGATATCAATCATCAAGCAATAGTGTTCCTCAATCATTACAGAAACATTACCAAAGCGAAGCTGATTACTATATAAATAGTCTAGTAAAGAGATTCCCATTTGTTAGAGATTCTATTACTGATAGTTTAATAATGGAGCTTACTCAATATTTATATGTTTTAGATATAAAGAGTAGATTTGGAATAATATCTGATTTTGAAAAAGGTGGAATAGTAGAATCTAAAGGTGTCAGTGCAGTAGATTTCTGCCTATACTTTGTTAGAGACTATGAAATTAGAAATAAAATATCACTTACTAAAGGTGATGTATTTGATGCTTATTATCTATTTCATCATAGTTTTAATCTACATAATGGAAATGTATACTATTCTAAAAATGCACTTGTTATATCAAGGTATGGCATTTCTGTAGCTAAAAGTATCGCTAAAAAGGTAGGAGAATCATATAGTAGGTTCTTTGGTAAGATAACCGCTATCGAATTAAATGAAATTAATAAATATTATGAAAGTGATTATGATGTTGTTATAACTGATATGCCAAATGATATGGGGCTGTATCTTCCTAATAATAAGTTTATGATAATTAATAGTGAGTTTAATCCAGGTGAATATAAAAATGAACCTATAGATCATTATTTTGTGGAAGTAAGACATTCTATAGAATTGGAATATTTAAATAGTTCAAAAGTTGTGAGAACAAGATGTGGAGATATCGAATCATTATTTGAATGTGTCAGCGAGAAGCTTGAGAATGATAGATTTGATAAAAAGAGAATATATCAACACTTAATTAATAATTATAAACACTATAATCCTGCTAAAGAAAATGGAGTTGTTCTATTACCTGTATTGTTGGATTTGAGTGATGATAGTAAAATGTATTTAGTTATTAACGAAGATAATATCGATTCATATGGTGATAGTTATAATCTGTTCCTTTTATACTCAAGAGGAAGTGATGAGTTATCAAATTTGATTGTTGATGATGTTGTTTCAGATATGATCAAGTTGAATCGTCTTAGTCAGATTGAAATTGTTAGAGATGATAAGGCGATTGAAAGGGTATTATCTAAATAAGAAGGAGAAATATTATGGCAAGTTGTGAAATGACATTCCGTTCTGCTGAATTACAGATGGACGTTAAGGTTACTGTAGTTATTCCAGAAAACAGAAAGAAGTATGAAAAGATTGAAGGAAAGAAGTATAAGTCTTTATATATTCTTCATGGATTTACAGAAGATAGTAGTAGCTGGATGAACTCAAGTACTATCTATCTAAACACTAGAGATTTAGATTGTTATGTATTTATGGTATCTGCTTATAATAGTGCATATGTTGATACTAAGTGGGGCTTTAAGATGCATACTTATTTAACTAAAGAATTACCAATTAGAATGGGTAACATCTTCCCATTATCTGAAAAGAAGGAAGATAGATTCTTAATGGGTGAATCTATGGGTGGATTTGGAACTTGGTATAATGGTTTTACATGCTATGATCTTTATAGCAAGATTGTTCCATTAAGTTTAGGCTTAGGAACTGAAGAACAGCCATTCTTATTACAACCACATTTGGTAGATAATCCAAATAGTGAACAGTATAATATCCATAAGCTAGTAAAAAAGCTACATGATCAAGGAGCTGACTTACCTGAAGTTTATACAATGTGTGGTAAGCAAGATAGAAGCTATTTAACTACTCAGCAATTCGTTGCTTATTGTCATGAAAACTGTCCTAACTTAAAGATTAAAGAAGAATATTGGGATGGCAAGCATGATTTCTACTTCTGGAATCAAGCAATTCCAAAGGCTTTGGAATTCTTTGGATTAACAACTAACGCAGAGAATATTGCACAATTGTAAAAATAGAAAACAAGGTATTAAAACCTTGTTTTTCTTTTAGAAAGAAAAAGGATATTGCAAGATATCCTTTGTCCAAATGTGGAGATAATTATGTTTGGTATTAATACATTACTATAATATATGAATAACTGGAGGCTTAATGATTAAGAGTTGATTTATTGTTATATCAAATTAGGGATTTACGCAAAAATGTGATATCATTAATGTGGTTTTTGACTATCGGTATTAGGAGGTTTTTATGAAGAGTAATGTTAAGGTGAAACTATTCTTTAGTTTATTACTTTTAGTTTTATTTGAATTATATACAATGGCAGTAACTAAAATTGATGTTGCTCCAATAGGCCCTGAAGGAAGTTTAGTTGGTTTTTCAACAATCAATGGATATTTCGCAAAGGCAATTGGGTTTAATGAGTTACTATACAACATAACTGATTATTTAGGATATATAGCTTTATTAGTATGTGGCTTCTTTGGACTAATTGGATTAATTCAGTTAATCAAGGGAAAGAGTCTTAAAAAAGTTGATCCTGATATTTATGTGTTAGGAGCTTTCTATGTTGTAGTAATCTTATTCTATGTTATTTTTGAAAAGGTTATTATTAACTATAGACCAGTAATTTTAGAAGAAGGTTTAGAAGCAAGCTACCCTTCAAGTCATACAATGTTAGCAGTATGTGTATTTACTACAGCTATTATGCAGTTTAAGACAAGAATTAAGAACCCTACATTATTAACAGTTGCAGAAGTTGTATTCTACATTATGTTAGTTGTTACAGTAGCAGGTAGATTATTATCGGGTGTTCATTGGTTTACTGATATTGTCGGTGGTTTACTATTAAGCAGTGCATTAGTATGTTTATACTCTACTTTAGTAGAAATGGTCAAGAAATAAATTAATAATTGAAGTCGTATCTTATAGATATGACTTTTTAGAAAGAGTGATGCAAATATGATTCAAGATATTTATCCACATGTATTAAATAACGCATACAATAATAAAGCTGTTGCTAATGATGATGACTATGTATTAGTTTTTAATCAAAAAGGTGAAGTGTATACCAAGATATTAGACGAGATTGAATTCCCATTAGTTAAGGATGTAACTAATAAAGATGAATTGGTATATCTTTTTAACGTGGATGATAGAAATTACTTCTTATGTAACAATAAAGAAAATCTGTCTTTGAACGAATATGAAGTATTATCAATGCATGGAATAAGAGAAATCTATAAAAAGACAAAGTATAAGATTTTTGCGGTTAATACTGCTAAGCACTTATTTGATTGGTATAGAGATAACAAGTATTGTGGTAGATGTGGAGCAAAAATGCATCATGATGATAAAGAAAGGGCTATGGCTTGTGATTGTGGATATAAGAGTTATCCAAGAATTATGCCAGCAGTAATAGTTGGAGTATTAAATGGAGATAAAATCTTAGTTACAAGATATAGAACAGGCTATGGACATAACGCTTTAATAGCTGGATTTACTGAAATTGGTGAGACAGTTGAAGAAACAGTAGCTAGAGAAGTAATGGAAGAAGCTTCATTAAAGGTTAAAAATATACGTTATTATAAATCTCAGCCTTGGGGTGTAGCTAATGATATTTTGATTGGTTATTATTGCAATGTTGATGGTGATAGCGAAATTAAGATTGATGAAAATGAACTTAAGTACGGAGCTTGGGTTAATAGAGAAGAATTAGAATTACAACCTGATGATTATTCATTAACAAATGAAATGATGATGATGTTCAAACAAGGTAAGTATTAAAAAGGAATTAAAAATGAAAGAATTAAAACAGTGTCCTGCCTCTAAAGCTTGTGGTGGATGCCAAAATCAAGGCGTTCCATATGAAAAGCAACTAGAAATGAAGCAGAAAAAAGTTGAAAAGTTATTAGAAAGATTTGGTCATGTAAATCCAATTATTGGAGCTGACAATCCATATAATTACCGTAATAAAGTTCAGGTCGCTTTTGGAAAGGAAAGAGGCCGTGTTTTCTGTGGGAATTATGTTCCAAGTACTCACTATATTGTGGAAGTAAAAGATTGTCAGATTGCTAATAATAAGGCTAATAAGATTTTCAATACAATAAAAAAATTGGCCATTTCTTTTAAATTGCCAATATTTGATGAGAATTTGATGAAGGGTTGCTTAAGACATGTACTAGTAAGAGCATCAGATACTTCAAATCAAATTATGGTTGTACTAGTTTCAGGAACATATGCTTTTCCAAAAAAACATGATTTTGTTGACGCATTACTAGATAAACATCCTGAAATTACAACAGTAGTTATGTCAATAAATAGTAAGAGAACATCAATGGTATTAGGTGATAAGTTTGAAGTTTTATATGGTAAAGGTTATATTGAAGATAAACTTATGGACAATACTTTTAGAATCAGTGCTTCTTCATTCTATCAGGTTAATCATGAGCAAACAGAAAAACTTTATTCAAAAGCTATAGAATTAGCAAAGCTAAATAAGAATGAAACAGTACTAGATGCATATTGTGGAACAGGTACTATTGGTATTATTTTGAGCAAACATGTAAAAGAAGTTATAGGTGTTGAATTAAATAAGTCAGCAGTAAAGGATGCGATAATTAACGCAAAAGCAAATGGAATTGAAAACATTCAATTTGTAGCTGATGATGCTGGAAAATTTATGAATAAAATGGCATCAGATAGAAGAAAAGTTGATGTAGTAGTAATGGATCCACCAAGAGCTGGTGCAGATGAACAGTTTTTAAGTTCTTTAGTTAAAATGGGTCCAAAGAAGATAGTATATATTTCATGTAATCCGATAACTCAAAAGGATAATCTATATTATTTGACTAAAAATGGGTATAAAGTTAAGCAGTTGCAACCAGTTGACATGTTCCCATTTACAGACCATATAGAAGTCATCACGCTTTTGACTAAGAAATAATAACGAACTTCAGTATAGATTTACTGAAGTTTTTATATGAATTATAATGTAATTAATAGCAAAATAAATTTGAATTTAATGGAATAAACAAATTAGAATTTTCCTGGCGCTTAACATATTCGTAATGGCATGGGAAAAGAGAAAGAATGTATATTATATATTTAATTCGGGAGGGAAAACATGCAATTTAAAGAGGGGTATCTTTGGAAGGCCGGATATGATGAAGACCGAGATCTCTACACAGCTTTCATAGGGGCAACCAGTTTCAGCCTTTATGAAATCAATAAAGAGATATTTGATGGACTTGAAGATGGAATGGGTCAGGAAGCACAAATCCCGATTGGTGAGGGCAGAAAGCTGTTCATGGCGGTTAATGATCAATATGGCCCGCCTTATACTATTGTGTTTGATGAAGATTACGCGAAACTGGTTCCATGGGCAAATGTTGAACCGGTTGGAGAAACCTGGCCGACGGAGATGACGGATGCTGTAGTAGAGGTGCTTGCTTGTGAGGAAAATAACCGAGAACAGCGAAGAAGAAAGCGGGCAGCTAAAGAAGAGAAGGGGAATTAATCCATGGATAGATTCAAAAGGAATCAGCGGAAAAGGGATAGCTATGCAGCTTACAGGAACCATAGAAGAACGTATACATGCGGTAGTGGAATTCGGAAGGGCACACCGCACACCCCAATATGATGAGAAGTATGCTGAGGAAATTTACGAAAAAGCGGGAGTACCGTTTACTGATGCTGCAC
>JAZRWC010000041.1:0-22428 GCA_045599505.1 Erysipelotrichaceae bacterium
GCTGTAAGTACCAAGATTTCTAGTAATCAAATATCCAACAAAGAAAATACCACATGAAATAATCAAGCTGACAAGCATGTTCATATATTCCATAAACAGATTCTTTCTTGATTCAATTGGCTTATATTTATAACCTGGAACTAACATCTTACTAGCTGTATCATAACCAGCTATAACGATAGTGCTAGCTTTATCCAAATCACCGATTTGAACGTTAGTAACAGTCTTTGTATATCTCTTCTTTTCCTGCAATTCTACCTTGATGTTTTCATCTAATAAAGGTTTAGAAAATTCATTAATATACATGATTTTCTGTTTTCTACTATTTCTTCTACCCAATGTAATTCCGTAAG
Organism: Erysipelotrichaceae bacterium; assembly: GCA_045599505.1. GTDB lineage: Bacteria > Bacillota_I > Bacilli_A > Erysipelotrichales > Erysipelotrichaceae > UBA1783. The sequence continues at coordinate 354 of JAZRWC010000041.1, forward strand.
TTAAAAATAACTCTCTCATAATGTTACCTCGCTATTTACTAAAAAATGGGGCTATATAGTGATATAGCCCCACTAAATTTAATTTTGATTAAATTTTAGAAGATGTGTAATAAGCCACCTACGATACAGCAGCATAAGATACCTAATACTAACTTAGTTGGAGAAACACCCTTCTTAATTAAGCTCATTAATAAGAATACTAAACCAATTGATAAGATACCAGGCATAATTACATCGAAGATACCAGTTAATACGTTAACTTCTGCACCACCTAAGTTGATGATCCAGTTTAACTTAACGTTAACCTGCTGAGCAACCATGGCACCAACCATTGTCATACCTAAAACTGAAGCAGCCTTTGTAACTGAATCAATTAAGCCTGAACCGAATGCCATATCAATGAATGATGTACCCATAGTGTAACCAGTCTTGATGAATACCCAACGGATGATTAACTGAGAACCACCATATAATACGATGAAGATTAATGTACCTAAGAAGTTACCCTGCTGACACATACCGATACCGATACCAGCTGCGATAACACGTACACAGTTGAAGAAGAATGCATCACCGATACCAGCTGTAGGACCCATTAATGCAACCTTAATATTGTTGATAGCGTCACCAGTAACACTACCATTAGTAGCCTTTTCCTTTTCCATAGCTGCTGCTAAACCAGCGATGAATGCGAACATTACAGCGTGAGTGTTGAAGAACTGCTGATGTCTTCTATAAGCAGCCTTTCTTTCCTCTTCGTTATCCTTGTAAAGTTCTTCGATCATTGGAGCCATTGTTAAAGTGAAACCGTTTGCTTCCATCTTAGTCATTGTGAAACCGATGAATACAAATCCAGACCACCAATACATCTGCTTTAATAACTTATTTTCTTTTTCTGTTAATACTACTTTTGCCATACTAGAAGAAATCCTCCTCTGAATTACCAGCAGCAACGCCACTGTTCTTTAAGTCAACGAACTTCTTATCTGTGAAGAACATTGTGATAGCGATAGCAGCACCTAATAATGCGATAGGTAATGAACCTAAGCCTAAGTACTTAGCTAAAACGAAACCTACGAAGAAGAAGCATCCAACTTCGCCAGTCCATAACATTGATAATAAGATAGCGTAACCTACACCAGTCATCATACCAGAAGCAGCGCCTAAGCCATTCTTAATTGTTGCTGGTAATGATTCCCAAGCTGCCTGTAACTTATCTGTACCGAATGCTACTGATAAGAATAATACAGTTACTGGAACTACGTTAACGATTAACATACCGAATACTAATACCTGTAACTTGAAACTCTTGATGTTTCCAGATGCAGCTAATTCTTCGAAGTAAGGAGCTGTAGATGCCCAAATTGGTGAAGTTAATGAGTTGAACTGTGACATTAATGTACCAATTGGCATTGCGATTGTTGTAGCAGCAACGATACCTTCTTCAATATTAGTGTAAGAAGATGCGAATGCTACAGCGATTAATGAAGATGTTAATGCGTCAGCAGCTACTGAGCCACCGATTGCAGAAATACCCATGAATACAGCTTCTAATGAACCACCTAAAACTACACCAGCCTGGAACTGGCCTAATAGTAATCCACAAAGAGGAGCTGCAACGATAGGTCTAGACATTGTTTGCCATGAGAATGCTCTATCAACCCACTGGATGATACAGTATGTTAAACAAACAAGTAAAGCAGTTGTTACCATAAATTTCTCCTTTCATTTATAATTATGGTTTTTATTAACACGGTTTTTTTGGAGAATGGTTTAATTAACCAATTAACTTTCCTAAATCCTGAGCAGATTCTTCAGGAGTAGTCTGATATACACATTCAACGCCTAATTCACTAGCCTTCTTAGCGATAGCCTGGAACTTTGGAATTTCTGTATCATCAGCATATAAGTTACGGCCAAAAGTCTTTCTCTCGTATCCATCATTCTTAGGTTCAACACGGCCATAGTTACCTACGTTAACCTTCTGAATACCTGGACAACCGTTTAATACTGTTAACATATCATCAGGATTCTTAACAAGTAATAATACCTTGTTATCTGCTGCCTTAGGGCTATTTAACATTGCAACAGCCTTTTCAACAGAAACGATAGCACACTTTAAGTGTCCTGGAGCAGCCATTAATAAGCTCTTCTGGATGATTGGGCTTGCAGCTGCAGCATCGTTAGCAACGATGATATGAGATACGCCTGTTACACGTGACCACTTGATAGCGATCTGTCCGTGAATTAATCTTTCGTCTAATCTACATAATGTAATCATAAAATTCTAATTCTCCTTTAATATATTTTTTAGAAAAAATCCTCATCAGTTGAAGCTGATTCTTCAACATCTAATACGCATCTCTGCATATTGCCCTTAGCGCTTTCAATTGCTGCATCTAATGTTTCTGCATCAACTGGAAAATCCTTCATAGCTACTAATTCGATTACTAAGCCAAGGTTAACACCTGATACTAAGAATGTGTTAGGTCTATCTAAATAACGATATAAAACCTGGTTAACACTTCCACCGAATAAGTCGCTTAATAAGATTGCCTGATCTTCTTCGCCAACTGTTTCTAAGAATGCTTCAACATGATCTTCAACTCTATCCTGGTCAACATATGCGTCAAATACTGTTACGCAATCAGCGTTGCCTAAAAGGATTTCAAGTGAAGTTTTGATACCACTAGCTAAACGGCCGTGGCTTGAAATAAAGAATTTTCTCATTTTTTCTTCTCCTTTTCGTAAACCGCTTACATACCTCAATTATATGATAAGCAGTCAATTCTTTCTACGTTATTTTTTCTTATAACAAGTGAAAGCGAAAGTGAATTTCACTTGTATAAGTGAACTAAATCTTAAAACTATCAATCAACGCACTTTTCAAACATTCTTGAGCATTGCCACTATCAAGCAATTTGTTCAATAGTCCCTTTTCTTCATTGATCTGCTCAATTATTCTGTTTATCGCACTTAGCATTAGCCTATCTGAAGAGAAATCATAATTAATATGAATTCCATATTGAATTAGCGATTTTCCAAGTCTTATCGGCTTGGTGAACTTATAAATATTAACACATTCTTTTTTATTTGTGTAGTTTGATAAATAGCACACAAAGTTGTCATGATTTCGATTATCTAGTCTCTTATCAATTCTCTTAAAGCTGTTTTTGATTTCTTTGCGTTCAACATCATTATCTGAGTTTTTAATCGCCAATAAATCAACAAAGCTTTCATGATCATTGCATTGACAATCGCTGAATAGATTTGTGATTGATGCTAGTTTTTCAACAATTCCATCAACATCATATCCACCAACAAACAAATTATTAATAAGCTTTTCAGAGATGCTACGAGTATGGGTAGTTGAAATCTTATGTTTATCCTTTTGGAACAAATCGAAGCTATTATCAACATCAGTTAATAAACAATCATATTCACTAAAATCCATTCCTCTTAGCTGATATGGTTCAAACACATCAACCTTATTGATGAATTCACCAAATCCAGCCATTAGCTGCTTTCTAACAAGTTTACTAACATTCACACCTAAAGCAAATACAAGCATGACATTTCTCTTGTTATAGCCAAATTTCATATTCTTTAAAGCATAAGAGATAAAGTGAGCTGCATAGTATACATCCTTTTCAGAATACTTAGCTCCTAGTAAAGTTTCCAAATAGTTCATCATATCGCTAGCGATATACACGCTTACTGGGCTCTTATCGATGGCTTCATATACTGATTGAAGAATAATTTCATCAAATGGGCAGAAGTTCAAATATGATCTTATATAGCTTCGTGAAACTGATGGTAACAAGGCATTCTTCATATCTTCATCATCGATTAGATCTATTCCCCATCTATGCAACAAATACTCATTGACTTCTCTATTTAGCATCATGATTTTTGGATAGATACCTGGAAGTACTTCTTCATTTATCTCTTCAGCATCGAAATCCTGATAAGCTAAAATCTGAGTTGCTAAGAAACAAATTTCATCATCAGTAGCGATATATCTATTAGCTTTTTTACTAACAGTTTCTAAAATATCCTTTGCACATTCATATTGAGCAAAACCCTTAATCTTATTCTTCTCATTGTTAGCTAATTCCACATTATAACCATATGATTGTCTATTTATCATTAAAGGAATATATAGTCTATATCCTAATAAAGCTGATAGCTTAACTGGTAAGTTGTATTCATTGAACTTATCCTTTAACAAAGAGAAATAATAATCCATCTGCTTTTGATCTGCAGCAAACCAGTTTTCAAATTCAGTGCTTACGAAGTTTTTAGGATATTCTTCATCTCTAACACCAAAGAAAGCTAGCATACACATTCTCTTATAGTGTTCTGGCCCATGGACAATATAACCAACATTCTTTTTGTTTTCCACAATAAGATGATAACTTTCAATAATCTCAGTTGTCTTCTTACAAATCTGTTTAAATAAATTATCTGTAATTACTAAATCAGATTCCAACTTTCTATGATCAACATATCCTCTAGCTGATAAAAGAGTTCTACCAACATATATACAATATCTGATAAACTCTCTATCCATCTTTTTAGGATAGTTATTTTTCAAAGTAAGAGCACCTTTTCTATAAGTATCAAACTTAGGTTCATCAACAATAGTAATACTATAACCTTTGCCCTTTACAGAACTTAACTTAGCGCCATTTTTGCGTAAAATTTCATCAACAAAAGCCATGTCAGACTTGATAGTTCTTGAGCTAACTTGAGTAGCCACAGCCAGCATTTCACTTGTTAATGGTTTCCCTTCACTTTCTAAAAGATGATTAATGATAAGCACATGTCTGTTTCTTTCAAAATACATAACTTTCTCCTATAAATTACGCAAATAATGTAAATCTAATTATGAAATAACAAAGCTTATAATGTCAAACAATTCAATCATAATTGTATATATTTTTGCACATTTTTATGATTAACTTCACTTGTCGGCATTTCACTTGGTGAAATTGAAATAGAAATGAGTATTATTTCGTTATATAATATAGACAATAATATAAAAAGGAGAAATTAAACAATGACTAAATTATTAGTACAGGGCGATGATTACGGCTTTACTAAAGCAGTAACTCTAGGTATTATCGAAGGTATCGATAATGGTATTTTAAGAAACACTGGTATGTTCACAAATATGCCAACTGCTGTTTTAGCTGCTGAATTAATGAAAGGCAGAGAAGACAAGGCTTGTTTCGGTATCGACTTCAACTTAGTATCTGGACCATCAGTATGTGATCCAAAGGAAATTCCTCATCTAGTTGATGAAGAAGGTCAGTTCATCAGAAGTGGTGTTAGAATCAGAGATCCAAGATGGCAGACTGTAGAAGGCAGAGCTGAATTATTCCCATACGACGAAGTAGAAAAGGAAATCTACGCACAATATAATAAGTTCGTTGAATTGACAGGCAGACAGCCAGGCTACTTCCATGGACATTCAATCTCTTCTGAAGCTTATAGAGCAGCTATCAACAAATTATCTGCAGAAACAGGAATCCCATTCTCATCAAATATCAGAGAACAGTTCGACTTCGCTGATTTTAGAAAGTTCAGACAGCCTGAAAGCGCAAAGAAGAGCGCATCATTTACTAAGACATTTGATCCAATTGCTCAGTTAGAAAAGAATACATTACAGACTGTATTAGATAACGCTGACATCATCTTAGCTCATGAATACGCTATGATCGGTGGACATCCTGGTTATATCGATGCTGATTTATTAGGATTAACTACTCTTTCATTAGAAAGATGTAAGGATTTACAGATGATCGTTTCTCCAGAAATGAAGAAGTTCATCGCTGATAACAACATCGAATTAATCACTTACTATGATTTAGTAAAGGATTTAAAGGCTAGAGAAGGCAAATAAGCACCACTAAAAGAGGGCAGTTAAAACTGTCCTTTCTTTATGCCCAATTTAAAAGCGACCATCAAGTCGCTTTTTGTCTTATTTAACTAAATCGTAATATGTAACTAGCTCAACGTTGTTTTCTTCAACCCAAGCTTTTACTTCTTGGCTCATTAACATCTGAGCATCTTTGCATCTTTCTAAAGATAATGAAGTAAGTTCTAATAATTCTGCATCAATGTACCCTGGATGACCACCCAACATTACCAAATCATGATTTAATAATTCATCCTTGATTTCTAAAGTCATACCTAAAGTATCTTTCTTTAACTGTTCTGCTGCATCGAAAACCTTATTCTTTGTAGCGTTTGATTTGAACATTGGGAAATATACTCCTAACTTCTGATGTAAATCCATAGAGTATACAACACCAGTTTCTAAAGAGATAGCTCTAATAGCTTCTAAATATGTTTCAGGCATAATTGAATGTGGATGTAAATATCCTGGTTTATGGCCAACTAATTCAACATATCTGTCATATTGAGCTCTTAATTCCTTGTATACTTCTTCATAAGGGAATAAAGCTCTTCTTCCTTCTTCACTAGCGTATTCAGGTTTTCTCATTGAAACACCTGACTTAATAAAGTAGCCGTTTTCATCTACTAGATGTGGTACATCTTTTGGATCACATACTGGCTTACCAGCAACGATATTAAAGTCGATACCAAAGCAAGCTTGAGGTCTATCCTTCATAAAGCTTACAGCGTATTCTGTAGCTGGCATATTAGCGAATAAACCAGTATTTCTTAAGATACCTCTATCAATGCAGTCTACGATACCATCAGTAACTGCTCTAGTGAAGCCAAAATCATCACCTTGTGTTAATAACTTTGTCATATTTTTCTCCCTTTATTTACGCAATCTTAATACTTTCAATAACCTTAGCGTTAAAGATTAAGCCATCAGTTTCTTTATCATAAACCTTAACACCTTCACTGTATGTTTCTAAAGCTTTGTAATCATCTGAGATTACAACGAAATCGGCATCCTTGCCAACCTTTAAAGACCCTTTAGTTTGTTCAAATCCATACTTTTTGGCAGGATTTAATGAAGCAAACTTAATTACTTCCTCTAATGAAACACCAACATTTTCAACAAGGTTTTTAATACCATAGATAACTGGTTGAGTTGAGCCCATAATTCTACCAGTATCACTTAAGGCAAATCCTTCTTCAGTGATGTTTATTACCATTCCATAAGCATCATATCTACCAACTGGCGCACCAGATAAGGCAGTGCAATCTGAGATCATCATTAACTTATCATGATCTTTTACCTTCAAGTAAATCTGTAACATTTCATTGCAGATATGCATACCATCGCAAATCATCTCGCAAGTAACCTTATCATTCAATAAGCCTGCGCCTAATCCACCTACATCGCTATGATGTAAGCCAGTCATAACGTTTCCTAAATGAGTAGATACTGAAACACCAGCCTCATAAGCTGCGTTTGCTTCCTTATACATATTATCTGAATGTGCTGCAGCAACATTTACTCCTACAGATAAGTAGTATTCAATTACTTCCTTAGCTCCTGGAATTTCTGGAGCGACTGCCACTAACTTTAATAAGCCTTCGCTCTCTTCAACCATCTGTTTAGCTAAATCCACACTAATTTCTGGCCAACCAGTTCTAATTCCCTTTTCACCAACTCTGCTTAACCAAGGCCCTTCAGAATGAATTCCTAAGATTTTAGCCCCATCGTTAGTTTCCTTAGCCACTTCAGCAATTGCCTTATATTCGCCAAGAGCCATAGCAGTTGGGAAGACGTTTGTTACCCCTTGAGAAGCAACTCCCTTTAAAAATCCCTTAACCATCTGTTTTTGAACTTCAAAACCATGCTTATTATCAGCAGGATCAAATCCACAAACACCATGGTTGTGTGTATCAAAGATACCAGGAATGATTCTATTGCTTCCAAAATCCTTGTCAGCGCAATTTACACCTTCATAGAAATTAACAATCTTGCCGTTTTCAACTTCTAATGTACCTTCTTTACATCCATCTTCTAAATAGACCCTCTTTGAATAATACTTCATAATTTATTTTTCCTCGAACTTTTCAACTCTATCTAATAAATGCTTTTCTACATAATCAGCCCAACCATCATCAGCGATTGTCTTTTCTGTAATTTCATCTGATACAGCCTTTGCATCATCAGAACCATTTAATAAGCATACTGCTAAACCTGCTACTTCTAGCATATCAACATCGTTGCTCATATCGCCAAATGCACATACTTCGCTCATATCAATGTTATGCTTCTGGCAGAACACTTCTAACATCTTGCCTTTGCTTGAATCCTTATGGCAAAATTCGAACATATCCTTTTCAGTCTTAACTGTCTTCCAATTGTCTGAATGGAACTTAGCAGCATGAGCTTCAATAGCTGGCATATCTTCAGCCTTAGTTCTAAAGCCGATCTTGAATGCTCTTTCTGAATAGAATTCTTCTTCAGTTTCAGCGACAAGAACATTTGAAGAGTTCTTTAAATATGAACCAGAGTTCTTAGTCTTTTCGTCCATCTTTAAACTCATCCACTTACCGTTTTTTCCCATAGTTGGATTCACATCAAATGGACGCATAATATCAAATGCCTCCTTAATCCATTCTGCTTCCATCATGTAGTAAATCACATGTTCATCAGTTAATCCATCATAATATTCAGAACCATTAGTACCGATAATTAAATCGCACTTGATTCCCCATTTGTCTTCAAGCATGTGTAAAGAATCTACTGGTCTACCACTAGCTAAGCCAAATAGTACACCCTTATCCTGTAGCTGCTTGATCATTTCAAAAGCATGATCAGTTGGATCCTTATGCTTTTCTACTAATGTATTGTCGATATCGCAAACAACAAGTTTAATCATAAAAATAATCTCTTTTCTATTTATTTAGTCTAAATTAATCCACAAAAACGTATTTCTTTAATCTATCAAAAGCTTCCATAACTCTTGATTTAGGTAAAGCTAAATTTAATCTGATATGAGTAGGACCGTTGAATCTTCTTCCATCTTGCCAGCCTACACCATAGTTCCAGCCCTTTTCTAACACTACACCTACATCGATATTGTGTTTCTTACAGTATTCTTCACAATCGATAAATAACATGTAAGTACCTTCTGGCTTGCTTACCTTAACACCATCTAATTGTTTTTCAATGAAATCACATGCCCAGTTAACATTATCACTTAATACTTCAAGTAATTCTTCTAACCAAACTTTTCCTTCTTCAGTGTACGCACCAATTAATGCATATTCAGAAAGGATATTCATTGAATTGTAGTGAGTTAATGATTCTTCCTTCTTAACTCTGTCATGTAACCATTTGTTGTAGCATACATGGTATGAACCTACTAGACCTGCTAATGAGAAAGTCTTACTAGGAGCATACATAGCGATTGTTCTATTTCTTGCATCTTCACTGATTGATTGAGTAGGAATATGCTTATGGCCATTTAATGTTAAGTCAGCCCAGATCTCATCTGAGATAACATAAACATCATGCTTCTTATAAATTTCCATAGCCTTTTCAATTTCCCATCTTTCCCATACTCTTCCAGCTGGGTTAAATGGTGAACAGAAAATAGATGCATGAATATTGTTTTCAACAATCTTCTTTTCCATATCTTCGAAGTCGATTCTGTAAACATTGTTTTCGTCTAAGTATAAAGGTGAATGAACAATCTTATAGCCAGCACCTTCTAAAGTAAATGTAAAGCCAATATATGTTGGAGAATGTAATAAAACCTTATCCCCAGGGCTAGCGATAGCTCTTAATACGCTTGCTACACCACCTAAAACACCATTTTCATAACCGATGTTTTCAGGCTTCAGTCCTTCAATACCATATCTATCCTTGTGCCAGTTGATAATGCCGTTATAATATTCATCTTTTGGATCAAAATAACCAAAACAAGGATGTGCTACTCTTTTTGAAATAGCTTTCTGAATTGTTGGACAAGTTGCGAAATTCATATCCGCAATCCACATTGGAATCCAATCAAATCCATCAAGCTGAGTGCCAAAGTGGTTTTCAACAGCTACTGAATCCCATCCATAACGATCGATAATTGTCTCAAAATCATACTTCATGAAATAAACTTCCCTTCTTAATCAACAAAAACATGTGTTTCTAAATAGTCAGCTAAGCCTTCTTCTTCACAAGCTTTTTCTGTAATTTCCTTACTTACTGCCTTAGTATCATCTGTACCGTTTAATAAGCATACGCCATAGCACTTTTCTAACATATCGTTGTCATTAGTTGTATCACCAAAAGCTAATACTTCATCTAATGAAATGCCATGAGCATCAGTATACTTCTGTAAACCAAATGACTTCATTACTCTCTTATCGCAGAATTCATAGCAGAATGGCTGAGTCTTAAATCCTCTAACATCCTTAGTATCTTTACTATCAACATACTTTTCTAAATCTGCCATCTCTTCAGGTGGTACACGATATAAAATCTTGAATGCACCAATCTTAATTAATCTGTCTACATCACCATTAATTAAATCAGGCTGCACAACACCTGCTCTTTGCATTGAAGCTTCAATCATTCTGTTTACTGTGCTATGGTAAATCTTACCATCTCCACAGAAAATTGAATGAGCATATGGAAGTGGATCCATAATCTCATAAACTGTATCAACCATTTCCTTAGTTAATGTATTGTATGCTGATAAAGTCTTTGTTGAATTATCAAATACCTGACCACCATTCATACAGATAACTACATCAAACTGATCTTCAAATCCCCATCTTTCATAGTAGCTTCCTACTTCTGCGAAGCCTCTACCACTAGCGATACCGAATAAGATTCCTCTTTCGTGAAGCTTATCGATAGCTCTTTTAGTGAATGGAGGTAAATCACGTGATTTTGTAGGAATTAATGTATTATCTACATCGCATACTACTAATTTAATTTTCTTGAAATCCATATATTCACCCGTTGGCGATTTATTTAGCCAACATTTCCTTACCTGCCACATAAGTCTGGATAGCTTCCATATCTGAATCGAATACTACAATATCAGCATCATAACCAGGCTTAATATAACCCTTACAATTATCAACACCCATTAAAGCTGCTGGGTTAGCAGTACATGAGTTAATAGCTGTTACATAATCGATACCAGCCTTATTAATTTCTCTATATAAAATCCAATTTAATCTGTTTGCACTACCAGCGATAGAACCATTAGCTAATCTAGCTACACCATCTTCGCAAATATATCTAGTCTGTCCTTCAACGACGAATTCACCTACTGGTAAGCCCTTAATACCAACAGAGTCAGTAACTGATACTAGTCTATCCTTACCCTTAGCATCTGCTAAAATCTTGCAAGCAGGGAATGAAACATGTACACCATCACCAATTAATTCAGCATACATATCCTTATAGTACATAGCAGCACCCACAGTACCTGCTTCTCTATGATGTAAACCTCTCATACCATTGTATGTATGAGTGAAACTTACAGCACCTGCATTTCTAGCTTTAGTACATACTTCAAAAGTAGCATCGGAATGACCGATACTAACTGCACAGCCCTTGCTTCTGCAATATGTGATTACATCCATATCATCTAACATTTCTGGAGCTAACATTACGTACTTTAATAAGCCTGAGCTTGCTTCTAAATATTCATCGATAATTTCTCTAGTAGGAACTAAATGGAAACGGAAATCCTGTGCTCCCTTACACTTTTCAGAAATGAATGGTCCTTCTGAATAAATGCCAATAACATTTGAACCATTAACGCCTTCCTTAACAGCTTGTGCGATAGCTTTCATACCATTTAATACTGTTTCATGAGGTGCAGCTGAAGTTGAAGGAACCCATGAAGTAACACCTTCACTTGGTAAATAGCTTGCGTATTTATTAACCCATTCAACAGTAGCGTGGTTAGCATCTCCCCCTAAATAACCATGATTATGAACATCAATTAATCCAGGTAAAACCCAGTTTTCTCCATAATCCTTATCAACGCTTGTAGTGCCGTAAGGCATAACCTTAGTGATCTTACCATCTACAAATTCAACCTGTAATGGCTGAAGCTTTTCATTGAAATATACATTCTTACTTTGAATAATCATACTAAAATCTCCAGTTCTCTCTCATTATATATTATAGCCTAATACTTGCAATTTACCATAAAATAGCACAATTATACATATCTTTGTATGATATAATTTACTAGTAAAACAAAGGAGAATTATCATGAAATATCCATTTCCAAAATTAGACTTACATTTCCATCTTGATGGTTCAATGGTCCCTGAAACTACATTAAAGCTAGCTAAGGAAAGAAACGTTAAGATGCCTTGTGAAACATTAGAAGAATATAAGGAATTCTTAAAGCGCACTGCAGATTGTGGTGACGTAGGTGAATACCTAGCAAGATTTGATATCTCAAGTAATATCATGCAGGACCACGATGCATTAGTAGAAACAACATACGCTACTGTAAAGATGGCTGCTGAGACATTAGCTTACGCTGAAATCAGATTTGCTCCACAATTACATACATTAAAGGGTATGACTCAGAAAGAAGTAATCGACGCAATTATCGAAGGTAAAAATAAGGCATTAGCTGAATGCCCTACAATCAACGTTAACTTAATCTTATGCTGTATGATCGAACCTTGGGACAATCATTTAGCTAACGAAGAAACAGTTAAGTTATATATGGAATATGTTGGTAAGGGGGATATCGTTGCCTTAGACTTAGCTGGATTTGAAGATTCAGTTCCAATGGATAGCTTTGCATACTTATTCAATGAGCCAAGAGCAAGAGGCTTAGCTATGACAATTCATGGTGGAGATAATGGTGTTCCAATCAACTGTTCAAAGGTTATCAATTGGGGTGCAACTAGAATTGGTCATGGTCATAGATGCTATGATGATCCAGACGTATTAAAGAAGGTTATCGATACACAGACTGCTTTAGAAATCTGCTTATCAAGTAACATTCAGTGCAAGACTCAGCCATCATTTGCTCAACATCCTGCAAAGAAGTTATTAGATATGGGTGCTAAGGTTACATTAAATACAGATAACATGGTATTAGCTAATATCACAATCGAAGATGAATATGATCACGCATTAAATGAAGGTGGATTCACTTACAACGATTTAATCAAGTGCAATATCAATTCAGTTGAATCATCATTCATGCTTCCAGAACAAAAGGAAAAGCTAATCGCTGAATTAAAGAGTTACTTACAATAAGACAGCTAACGGGAAGATTTACTCTTCCCGTTTTACTTCTCTAATGTGTTTTCAATAAATACTCCAAAGCCATCATCAACATTATCTAATGTTATATATTTAGCTTTTTCTTTTATTTGTTCTTCACTATTTCCCATAGCCACGCTATTTTCAAATTGTTCAAACATGCTCATATCATTCAGCCCATCACCAAAGACATAAACATCATCGTAATTAATTCCTCTATCGTCACAATATCTTTTTAACATATTACCTTTAGAGACATTAATAGGATTGATCTCCACATTGCCATAGAACGCACTTGTAGGATAAGTGTTCATTCTTTTATATTCTTCAATAACTTCATTTTGTTGATCTTTAAACAAATAGACATACTCAATTTTGATTATCGACATATTAACAATGTCTTCATCTTTCAGATTGAATCTGCATTTACCAGCAAAATAATTTAAAAACTCACTTGCATCATTATTCTCTTTATTTGAATAAGAAACATACTTACTGAATTCATCGATATATTTCCCTAGACCAGTAGTCATATATGTTCCTTCTGACCCATGAAATGAAACAAGATAGTTCTTCTCTTTACTATATCTTAACGCATGTTCAACAACGCTCTTATCTAGAGGATAAACAAATAAGCTATTTCCATCCTTATCCCTATAATCTCCACCATTTAAACATATAGAATCAACTTTATATCCTAATGATTCAAAGACATTATCAAGTTCGCCAAATTCTCTACCACTAGTAAAAACAACATTAGCCCCATTGCTAATTAGCTTATCTATTGCTTGTTTATTTCTTTTTGAAACACGATTATCCTTACCTAATAATGTTCCATCTAAATCTGTAGCTACTAGTTTAATCATAAAACCCCTTATAAGAAAAGCAGGAAAACCTGCTTATAGAATCATTGAGCCAATAGAGATAACTACTGGAATAGTCAACAAACATAATAATGTTGTTAAACATACATATTCAGTAGCTTGACGATAGTCACAACCAACCGATTGAGCCATCATTGAAATATTACTGCCAGTAGGACAGCTTGAGGCTATAAGAATAGCCAACTTCATTTGAGTATTACCTGCTGGAATCACGTACATGATTGCCATAGTCACTAAGGGAATAACAACTAATCTAACTAGACATAACAAGTATGTTCTCTTATTTTTCAAAGCCGCCAGCAGATCACTCTTAGCTAAAAACACACCAACTAGTATCATCGCAAGTGGAGTATTTAAAGAACCAATAGTTGATAGTGTTGAAACAACCAACGATGGTAATGTTATTCCAGAAAAGAAGATAATAACACCGACAAATACCGCAATAACAACCGGATTAGTGAGTACTGCCTTAGGTTTCATAACTGAAATATCATTAGTCATGATATACAAGCCATAAGTCCACATTGTCAAATTGATAATTGCGATAAATGGTGAAATATAGAATAGAGCTTGTGAACCTAATACAGCTGAAACTAACGGTATTCCAAAGAAACCACAATTGGAAAATGACGCTGCAAAATTAGCCACACCATCTCTTTTGCTAAAGAATAAATAGGCAATGGTTGCAGCTACTAAAAATGTAATAATCGCGATTAATAATGACTGGAAGAACCATTCAACCTTTTCAGGAGTCTTTTCAATCAAGAAATTATTAACCACAACAACCGGCAAAGCTATCTTTAGTAATAGATTAGTTAAATCCTTTGAGCCTTGTTCTGTAATCTGTCCATTTTTATAGCAGATAAATCCTATAGATATTAAAACAAACATCGTTGTTATTTGTTTTAATAGTATCAACGCAAATTCCATAAATCCTCTTTTTTATTTAGTAATAGTTTTATATTTACTTAAAGGAAGCTTTAATTCACTTTCCTTCTGTAATTTAATTTCAACAACTAAGGCATCCTTGCCATCAATCTTAACGATATCACCTTCACCAATTGATTCATCATCACAAAGGTAATCATATAATTTGTTTGTATCATTAAACTTTACAGCAGCGATACGATGCTGTTTCTTACTTTTCTTTTTTGTTAATGGGTTATTTAAAATAAATTCATCAGCAGCGATTACTCCTACTAATTCACCTTTATATGTCAAATGAAGCTCATCCCCTACCATAAAGCCACCATCACACATATCGATTTCACCATCATACATACTATTCTTAGCGATGATTTCAATTTTATCTGATAAATAAGCTCCATCGAAATCGACAAACGAGAATAAGTTTTCACTATTTAACCCATCTTTAGGAATTCTTTCAAAAGTAATAGCTACATCATAGTAACCTTTTTCTTTACTTGTAGCTCTTACTAGATAATCATCTTCCCAAAGCATATTTAATGTATTGCTTGGAATAATTGAGATAGATTTTTGAACCTTTATATCTAGCTTTTCCTTGCATATAGAAATAGCTTCCTTAATCTTTGTATAAACCTTATCATCGCCAAAATAGTCACCTAATTCCATGCGCTTCTTAATAGCGTAATCAGCTATTAGATACATATAGTAAGCACCATAATAATCTCTTAAGCTATCAATGTAGATATTGCCTAAACGTAAAGCTACATCAGCTAACTTACATTGATATCCTCCTTGGCAGAATTCTTTTAAACAATCACCAAATAATTTAGAAACGATCTCGCTAGCCATCTCTAAGTTTTTGCTCACATATTGACCATAAGTAAACATATCAGCTAACTTGTATGAAGATTCTTCATTACCTGCAATATAGCCAATTGTATAATATTTAAATGCCTTATCAAACTCTCCAACACCATTATTGCATCTACCATAATAGTAAATATAACCTAATGTATTAGCGTATGCTGGATCAGCATATTTAGAGTATAGCTCTTCAAAAATATCTCTAGCCTTTATCCAATCTGTTTCAAATACTGAGTTTCCACCATAGTAACCATAGCCACAGATTTCCAAACCACTACGGTAACCTTTTTCAGCTAAATCCATAGCGAATTTCTTGTATAACTGTTTTCTAGAATCACTTAGTTCATCTAAACAATCAGTTTCCATAATATAGCTAATGTAGATTGATTTAGTTGTATTATCATACTGACGTTGTTCTTCACTTAACCCTAAATTATTCTTACAAGTCAATACACCTTGAATAATATTATCTAAATCAACGATAGAGTTGATTTTTTCATAGAAATCATTATTGGTAAAATCCAACTCATTTCTAAACACTCTACTATATGCATCTCCTTGTGTCTTTAATAAGATTCCATCAATTGGATCTTCAGAATAAACAGGATTATCATCAATATATTCCTGTAAAGAGAAATTTACTGCGTAAGCCCAACTGACAAAATCGCCTACAACGCTATCCTTAAGTTTAAAATTCATTAATAACGCAATTAAATCATCCAAATCAGGATAATATTTAGTTTCACAAATAAAGTTTCCATCTAGATTAACATCACCTAATAAATCGAAGTAATTCACATTACCTCTAAAGATATTCATTAAGTCCTGTTTACTTAAATAAATTGGTGGTTGGTAAACTAATTGAGACTCAGCAAAGCTATCGTATTCATCCTCTGAAGATTCCACAAGAAATCTATTTTCATCTAAAATATCTACGACTTTACCATAGATATTTTTTCTTTTAACTTTTACATAATCACCAATTTTAATCATATTTCTTCTCCTAAAGATTTTCTAAGAAATGTCTTAGCTTAGCCATAGCTGCCTTAATTTGATCTAATGAGTAAGCATATGAGATTCTCACATATCCTTCTCCCTCAGCTCCAAAAGCATCTCCTGGTACTAGTGCCAAGTTCTCCTTCTCTAATACTTCCTCACAGAACTTCTGTGAAGTCATTCCTGTCTTCTTAATACATGGGAATACATAGAAAGCTCCTTCTGGTAAGTGCGTCTCTAAGCCCATATCATTTAAACTCTTTACAATATAGTTTCTTCTCTGCTTGAATGATGTATTCATCACTTCTACATCACCATCTCCATTGCTCGCTGCTTCAATAGCCGCAAATTGAGAAATAGTTGATGTACACATAATATTGTATTGATGAACCTTATTCATTAAAGCTATTAGCTTTTCATTAGCTAAGATATATCCTACTCTGTATCCAGTCATAGAATATGCCTTTGAGAAACCATTGATTACGATTACTCTTTCCTTGATTTCATCAAACTCAGCTATTGAGCAATGCTTCTTATCATATGTTAGTTCAGCATAGATTTCATCTGTAATAACAAATATATTATGCTCCTTTAAGATTGGCACAATCTCAGCATAATCTTCCCTTGTCATAATTCCACCTGTTGGATTATTTGGGAAATTTAATACTATTGCCTTTGTCTTTTCTGTAATTACCTTTTCTAAGTTTTCCTTAGTAACCTTAAACTTATCCTTTTCAGTCAGCTCTACAGTTACTACCTTTCCCTTAGCTAATTCAATCATAGGTACATAAGCTACATATCCTGGTGAAGGTAAGATTACTTCATCACCCTCCTTGATAAGTGTTCTCATAATTACATCAATTGCCTCAGAGCCACCTACTGTTACTAGCACCTCTGTTTCTGGATTATATGAGATGTTGAATCTTCTCTTATTGTACTTACAGATTTCTTCTCTTAACTGTAATAAACCTTTATTAGCTGTGTAGAAAGTCTTGCCTTTTTCTATTGCGTAGATAGCTGCTTCTCTGATATGCCAAGGTGTGATAAAGTCAGGTTCACCTACACCTAGTGATATTACTCCCTTTTTTGTAGCGGCAATATCAAAGAACTTTCTGATTCCAGAAGGTTTGATATTTAATACTATTTCATTTACTTCTTCGTCAAAAATCATGGTGTAACAATTAACCTTTCGTCTTCTTCATTACTCTTATCTAATGTTTCACCCATAATCTTATATTCCTTTAGGATGAACATTGTCTCTGTTGAATCTACGCCTTCTGTTGGAGCTAACTTATAAGCTACAAAGTCAGAGATTTCCTTCATTGTCTTTCCTTCTACTGATAGTAAAAACTCTGTTGTTCCAGAAATTAAGTACATGCTTGTTACTTCTGGATACTTACAGATTAATGATGCTGTATGATCATATCCTGTATCTCTCTGTGGAGTTGCCTTAACTCCAATTATAGCCTTTACTACATCTGTATTTGTCTTATCCCAATTGATAATTGTATGATAACCTGCAATGATACGGTTCTTTTCCGCATCTTTGATTGTCTCTTCTACTGTCGCTTCATCACTATTTAATAACGCCGCTAAGTCTGTTACATTAAGCTTCGCGTTATTTTCCATTAGCATTAATAATTCCTTTAACATAAATAACACCTCTATTTATTCATTAATTATATTCTAAAATTGCCACAATATAAACCTTAACAATCAAAAAGACTAACCAATATACCTATTGATTAGTCAATGTTTTTTAAATTTCGTTATATGTGAAACCATGTCCAGTTTCACTAACAATGTCCTTAACTTCTATCATATCAGAGATGATTCTGTTAGGTTCAGTAGCCTTAAGCTTCTCTACTAATAATGTGTTACTAGTAAATGCGATTGAAAATACCCCAGCATTTTTAGCGCAGATGATATCTCCAGCGCTATCGCCAACATATACCGCATTATCAATGCCACCACCTAGCATTTCAACAGCCTTAACGATTGTCTCTTTATGAGGTTTTGGATTTGAAACCATATCAACCCCAACAATTACCTCAAAGTAATCTGAAAGCCCACATAATTCTAATCCATATCTAACCATTGAGCTAGTCTTACTAGAACCGATAGCTATCTTATAATCATTTTCCTTTAGCCAAGCTAATAATTCTGGAACATTAGGGAAAGGCTTAATGTATTTTTTCTGAGCTTCAATATTGTACTTGCGATATTCTGCTACTAATTCATCAGGGTCAAAACCAGGAGCATACTTAATGAATGATTCCTGTAATGTTGGTCCTAAGAATGATGCTTTATCTTCATCTGATAAGACCAGCTCTGGAACATACTTACCTAAAATATACACAAATGTTTCCACAATTGCCTTTTCAGTGTCTAATAATGTTCCATCTAAATCAAATACTATTACTGGTTTTTTATTCATTGTCTTTTTCATAAATCCTCCTAGTAAACCACCTAATCCAACTACCATAAAGATTACGGAAACAATTAACGCAACCTTATATCCATTTAAAACAAGTGGCTCAGCCTTAAGGATTTCAATCCAGAATCTTACTAAACCATACCAGCTAAGATAGCAGAAAATGCCATCACCACGGTTAACCTGTTTCTTCTTAGAGTTTCTATAAACTCCAATAATAAACCAACCTAATAAACAACCTAAGCATTCATAGATGAAGATAGGTTCACGATAATAACCATCGATAAACATACCATCACGCAAGAAAGCTAAATACTCATCAAAATATCCTTCTGTAACTACTTTACCATAGCCTTGTTGATTGAAGTATGTCCCCCATACTCCAATAGCTTGAGCAAACAGTAAATAAGGCATAAGCATATCTGTCAAATATAAGAAGGAATACTTCTTATTTCGACAATAGAAATACGCAAATACTAGCCCACCAATTACTGCTCCTTGAATTGATAAGCCTCCATCCCAAACTTTAAACAAGTTGTCAAATTCAGAGAAGTAACCTTGATTTGGTGTAAAACAACAATAGTACAATCTAGCCCCAACTAATCCAGCTAATAAGATGCCTATAAATAAATCATCCATCACTTCTGGATCATAGCCAGCCTTTTTAATTTCCTTTATAGCTAAATAGTATCCCACAATAGCTGCAACTAACATCACAATAGCGTACATTCTGATCTCAATAGAACTACCAATCTTTAAAAAGACCTGCATACTTGGAAAAAACTCCATCTTATTCTCCCTTCTGCTTGTTCATGAAATCAGTAATTCTGTTTTCTAAAATATCAGCACTATTGATACCCTTATCTCTTAAGATAAAGTTTGTTATAGCAGCTTCAATGATAGTGGCAATACTTCTACCTTCACTAACTGGGATAGTGATACGTGGAATATCAATACCCGCAATTGTTAAGAAGTCAGTATTTTCACTTCCCAATCTGTCATATTCAGCATTAGGATCCCATTTAGAAAGCATAACTGCGTAATCTACCTGACTTTTCTCAGTTGTTGAAGCAACACCGAACATGCTAGTAGCATCGATGATACCAACACCTCTAATTTCAATCATATTCTTTAAGATTTCTGGCGCTTCACCATAAATCTTGTTATGAACACGATAAACATCTACTCTATCATCAGCGACTAATAAGTGTCCTTTTTTGATCAATTCCAAAGCGATTTCACTTTTACCGATACCACTTTCACCCTGGATAATAACACCTCTACCATAAACCTGTAATAAGACACCATGTAATGGCTCTTTATTAACTAGAATTTCTTCAAGATAAGAGATGATTTCCATTGTTAAGGAATAAGTAGGAGCAAATGAAGTAAAGATTGGAAAATTCTTCTCTTTAGCGATATCCAACAAAATCTTTGGGCAAGGCAAATCTCTTCCAATTAGAATCATTGGAATATCTTCACCTGTCAAATACTCAAAGCTTCCCTTCTGTCTTTCTTCACTCATTGTGGCAACATAGCTTATTTCCTTCTCACCTAAGATAACAACTCTCTTGTATACCTTAGCTGTCAAATAACCTGAAAGTTCTAGTCCAGGTCTATTTACAGATGGTTCTCTGATTTCTCTTAATAAAGATTTTTCATCACCACTGATCTGACGATATTTAAAATAAGAGATTAAATCTTTAACTAATAACTTATTCATAACTACTCCTCAATCAACTTTTTCAAGTATTGTCCTGTATAGCTATTTTCAACCTCAGCAATTTTCTTTACTGGACCGCAAGCTACTACAGTACCGCCATTATCTCCACCATCTGGCCCTAAGTCAACAATATAGTCCGCTGACTTAATAATATCTAAGTTATGTTCAATAACTAAAACTGTATCTCCATGATCAACAATTCTCTGTAAAACTGCTAGTAATCGTTTAACATCATCCATATGTAAGCCAGTAGTAGGCTCATCTAGTACAAATAGAGTCTTACCAGTAGCCTTCTTCTGTAATTCACTAGCTAGCTTAACACGTTGAGCCTCACCACCAGAAATTGTTGTAGCGGATTGACCTAACTTCAAATAGCCTAAACCTACATCGACTAATGTCTGAATCTTATTAGAGATCTTTGGTACAGCGCTAAAGAATTCTAAAGCTTCTTCACAAGTCATCTCTAGTACATCGTAAATATTCTTTCCACGATAGTGAACCTGTAATGTCTCTTCATTGTATCTGCTACCACCACATACATCACAAGGAACATATACATCCGGCAAGAAGTTCATAGAAATCTTCTTTACACCATCACCCCAACATGCTTCACATCTACCACCAGGTACATTGAATGAGAATCTGGATTTTGTGTAGCCTCTTAGTTTTGATTCAACTGATAAGGCAAATAAATCTCTAATATCATCAAACACACCAGTATATGTAGCAGGATTACTTCTTGGAGTTCTTCCAATAGGATCCTGATCGATGATAACGATCTTATCGATATTTTCTAAACCTTCAACAGCTTTAACTTTGCCAGGTTTAATCTTCTTTCTTCCTAAATACTTCATTACTGATTTAGAAACAATCTCATTTACTAGTGTGCTCTTACCACTGCCAGAAACACCAGTAACAACATCAAAGCATCCTAATGGGAACTTAACATTAATGTTCTTTAAATTGTTCTCACTTGCCTGTTTAACTGTAATAAAGTTACCATTACCTTTTCTTACCTTCTTAGGAATTTCAATTTTCTTTTCCCCTGATAA
>JAZRWC010000042.1:0-6361 GCA_045599505.1 Erysipelotrichaceae bacterium
TAGTAAGAAGTGAAAAGCCATTAATGAACGTTAAAAATGTAGCTATATCTATTCCTTCAGGAGTTGGATATGCTGAAAAGGGCTTAGATATCTATGAAGATATCAAAGATATTAAGGGTAAGATGGCTGTAGTTACTAAGGTGTTAGGTTTAGATTACTTATGGAATAACATTAGAGTTAAGGGTGGAGCTTATGGTACTGGTGTAGCTAATAGAGCTGGTGTCATGACATTCCATTCTTATAGAGATCCAAGTAGTGATAGAAGCTTATCTGTTTATGATAAGGCTGGTGAATATTTAAGAGGATTCGCTAATGGGGATGATAATCTAATGAAGTATATTGTTGGTACTATTGGTGATAATGATCCATTATTAACAAATAAGACAACAATGATTTTAGGAAATATGGAATACTTCTCAAATCTTACTTATGATGAAAAGGTTGAAGTTAGAAATCAAATTTTAGCTACTACTAAAAAGGATATTGAAGAATTATCAGTATTATTTGATAAGATAGCTGAAAAAGGTAGTGTATGTGTTGTAGCTAATAGCCAGACTATTGAGAAGTGTGGCCAAGCTATTGAAGAAGTATTAAGCTTATAGTTATAGATGGTTGTAACAAAGTGTTACAGCCATTTTAACTTATTGGTTAAAGCGACAAATAGTACAATGTCGTTTTTTACGTATGAAAGTCGCGTTGCCTGTTGGTACGAAAAGAGATTTTGAAAGAATGCGGAAACACTTTCATTTGATGTAATGAAAGAATTTACATAATAAGGTTGACAAGTTGAGTATACAAGAGTATCATACTAACATATGAATATTTCCGCTTTGGACATCCAAAGCAATGGATAGAGGCGCGGGAAGCAATAGTAGTAATGGACGTTATGGAGTAGCGACCTGTCTGTTATGAAAGGGTTACCGCCGAAGCACTCACTGAGCTTTAAGGTGAGGAGCTGGTTGTTTGCAAAATATGCAAACGACTGTCACGTATGTGGAGAGCTATCGAAATCAACTTTACTTATTTAAAGTGTCGAGTCGTCTCCAAGTATGCGGAGATATTCGACACTTTTTCTTACCTATTAAGGTACTAAATGAAAAACAGGAGGACGACAAAATGAGAAAGAGTATTACTAAATTATTTTCAGTTTTATTAGCAGTATTACTAGTATTAGGGTTAACTGCTTGTGGAAGCAAGGGAACAGAAAATCCTACACCAACAGATCCTACAAGAAGAGTATTAAAGGTTGGTATGGAATGTGACTACGCACCAAACAACTGGTTAGAAGATAAGGCAACTGCAACAAACTTACCTGTAGCTAATAACTCAGGTTTCTATGCTGAAGGTTATGATGTAGCTATGGCTAAGTTAATCGGTGAAATCTTAGATGCTGATATCGAAGTATATCAGATTGAATGGGGTGGATTAATTCCTGCATTAAATGAAGGTACTATCGATTTAATTATCGCTGGTATGGCAGATACAGCTGAAAGAAAAGAATCTATCAACTTCACTAAGTTCTATTCAGTTCATGAAACAATTTACTGTTTAGTAGTTAGAACTGATGGTGCTTATGCAACAGCAACTGGTATTTCACAGTTTAATGGTGCAACAGTTCAGGGTCAGGTAAACACTCAATACGATACAGTTATCGATCAGATCGAAGGCGTTAACCATATTGAAGGTGCTAAGACAGTTCCAGTATTAATCTCTAACTTAGACCAGGGTGTTGTTGATGCTATCGTATTAGATACAGAAACAGCAGAAGCACAGGTTCAGGCATATGGTGATGAATTCACAATCATCTACTTAGCTGAAGGCGATGATTTCGATGAAGGTTTCACTGGTGGTTGTATCGGCGTAAGCTTCGAACAGGAAAGCTTATTAGCAGAAGTTAATGATGCATTAGCACAGATTTCATTAGAAACAAGAAAGCAGTTAAACGATACAGCTATCGCTAACATGCCTAACTAATAAAAAGGAAGTCTATAAAACATGGCTAACCAAGTAAGAAAAGAAAGAACTTGGGGCGACAATAAATGGGCTTTAGCAGTAATTGCCTCTTTAGTAAGTGCATTATTCATTAATGGCTTTTTAACTAAGGAGAAAAACAGCATTAGTATTATGAATTATCTGCCAAATATCTTTTGGCAGATAATTGTTGTTTTAGTCCTATTAAGCGCTCTATTACTAATTATCAAATATGCTTTCTTTGAAAAGAAGACAAACAAATTATTAGAATCAATCGAACTTGCATTACAGCTAGTTTGCTTTGTGGTATTCGCAATTACATTCTTTGATAGAATCTGTTTAGGTTTAGTAAGCAACTATATCTTAGCTGCTACTACAGAATCATTAAAGTTATTAAATGGCAAGACTGTAGCTACAAGCTTATATACAGTTATCAAAAGTAAGAAGGCTTGGATTCGTGGTATCAGCAATACTATCTTATTAGCTGCTATCGGTACAATCTTTGGATTTGTATTAGCTATTCCATTAGTGTTCTGTAGAATTCAAAGTGCAACTGAAAGAGACTCAAAGATTATGCAGTCTATCAAGTTAATTGGTAACTCATTTGCGAATGTGTATATCACTATCATTCGTGGTACACCAATGATGGTACAATCATTAATCATCTACTATGGTGGTTTCAATGTTGTTACTGCCTTAATGCCTTATAAGTCAGTTACTGAATTAAGAGGTATTTATACAGTATTATTAGCTTCAGCTATTACTGTTACATTAAATACAGCTGCATACATTTCTGAAATCTTAAGAGGTGGTATCGAATCATTAGATAAGGGACAGACAGAAGCTGCAAGAAGCTTAGGTATGACTCCTTGGCAGACAATGATTGAAGTAGTATTCCCTCAGGCATTAAGAAATTCTATCCCAGCTATTTGTAACGAATTTATCATCAACATCAAGGATACTTCAGTATTAAACGTATTAGGTATGTTCGAATTGATGTTTGCCACTAGTACAATCGCTGGTACTTACTATAAGTCATTAGAAATTTACTATGTTGAAGCTATCATCTACTTAGTATTAACTTTAGGTTTACAAGCTCTAATGAACTGGATCGCTGGAAAGTTGGATATGCCTCAAAGCCACAACCTTCCAAGCTCTAACTAGGAGGATTTATGGAAGAAATTTTAAGAATTGAAGGCTTACATAAGTCATTTGGATCATTACAGGTTTTAAAGGGTATTGATTTATCTATTAATCAGGGTGAAGTAGTTACTGTAATCGGTGCTTCAGGAAGTGGTAAATCTACTATGTTAAGATGTATCAACTTATTAGAAGAACCAGATGAAGGTCACATCTATTTTGAAGATGAAGATTTAACAAGCCTTGATACAAATATCAACAAGTTAAGAGAAGATATTGGAATGGTTTTCCAGTTATTCAATCTTTTCAACAATAAAAACGTTATCGACAACTGTACTTTAGCTTTAATCAAAGTTAAGGGAATGAAAAAAGAAGAAGCAGAAAAAATCGCTATTAAAAGACTAACACAAGTTGGATTAAAGGATTTTATCTATGCTGACTCTAGAGTATTATCTGGTGGCCAGAAGCAGAGAGTCGCTATAGCAAGAGCTTTATGCATGAATCCAAAAATCATGCTATTTGATGAACCAACTAGTGCTTTAGACCCAGAAATCGTTGGTGAAGTATTAGATGTTATGAAAGACTTAGCAAAAGAAGGTATGACAATGGTTGTTGTAACTCATGAAATGCAGTTTGCTAAGGAAGTTAGTGACAGAGTAGTATTCATGGATAATGGTGTTATTTTAGAAGAAGGTAGTCCTGAAGATATCTTCCAAAATCCAAAACAAGCTCGTACAAGAGAGTTCTTACAGAGATATCTATAAAAAGGTAGGTAATTATGAATAAGTTAGATAATTTATCAGATGCTATTTGGGGATATGCTGAAACAGGCTTTACTGAAGAAAAGTCAGCAAAGGCAATGGAAGATTTCTTAGCATCAGAAGGATTTGATGTAGAAGTTGGTATCGCAGATATGCCTACTGCTTATTTAGGAACTTATGGTTCTGGTAAGCCAGTAATTGGTTTCTTATGTGAATATGATGCTTTATTTGGTATGAACCAGACAGCTGATTGTCCTGAATTCAAGCCTATTACTTCAAGCGAAGATACAGGTCATGGTTGTGGACATCACTTATTAGGAACTGGTGCTATCGCTGCAGCATTAGAATACAAGGAATATTTACAAGCTAATGGCTTAGAAGGAACAGTTAAGGTATTTGGCTGTCCTGCTGAAGAATCAGGTTCTGGGAAGGCTTATTTAGCTAGAGATGGATATTTTAATGATTGTGATGTTTGTTTAACATGGCATCCATCAAACTATAATATGGTAGCTACTGGAAGTAGCCAATCATGTATCTCTTGTTTCTTTAGATTCAAGGGAAGAAGTGCTCATGCAGCAGGTTCACCACATTTAGGAAGAAGCGCATTAGATGCTGCTGAATTAATGAATGTTGGTGTTAACTACTTAAGAGAACATATGCTTGATACAGATAGAGTTCATTACGCTTACTTAAATGTAGGTGGTAAGGCTCCAAATGTTGTGCAGGCTGAAGCTATTACTAAGTACTTTGTTAGAAGTGAAAACAATACAGATTGTTTAGAACTATACCAGAGAGTAATTGATTGTGCTAAGGGTGCAGCATTAATGACTGGTACTGAATGGGAAGTAATCTTTGATGAGGGATTATCAAATACAATTACTAATAAGGTATTAGAAGATGTATGTGCTGAATCATTCAGAAACTTATACAAGTTTGATTATACTGAAGAGCAGTTAGCGTATGCAGCTAGCTTCAAGAGCACATTTGATATCAATCAATCATTAAAGGATGTTCCTAAATCAGTAGTAGATACAAAGAAGTTAAGAGAAGACATTAAGAATTCTCCAATCTGTAGCTACTTTGTTGAAAGAAATCATTATGATGATTGTGAAATGGGTTCAACAGATGTTGGTGATGTAAGCTGGTGTGTTCCAACTGTACAGATCAACACAGCTTGTTATTCTTATGGAGCAGGATCTCATTCTTGGCAATGGGTTGCACAAGGTAAGAGTGATTTAGCTCATAAGGGTTACCAGTTAGCTGGTCATGTATTAGCTGATGTAGCAAAGAAGCTTCATGATAATCCAGAACTTATCGCAGCTGCTAAGGCTGAATTTGATGAGAAGTTAAATGGATTGACATATCCTTGCTTATTACCAGCTGACTTAAAACCACACGTTTCAAATATGTAATAAATAGACTAGATTATTTAAATCTGTTGATTAAAAATAATCTAGTTTTTTTGTGTGAAAAAACATACAAAAATAGTTCACAAAAGGTTCACAAAAGCATAGAAAAAAATTGAATTTAGTCATACAATTAACGTGTACAAGTATATCGAGTTAAATATATTTAAAGGAAATTGGGTAATTCCTGAAAATTATATTTCTTGATTAGAAACATATTTTGAAAGGAGAAAAAATATGAAGAAGATACTTTCTATAATGCTTTCAGTATTAATGGTATTCTCGATGGTAAACGTTAGAGTACACGCTGAAGGTGCAGTGGCTAGAATAGGTGATGTTGAATATGACACACTAAAAGCTGCATTTGATGCTTGTAGTCCAGAAGATGTTATTGAAATCCTTCAGGATTGTGAATTAACAGACTATAAAGTAAGCAAGCCAATAGCTGTTAATGGTAATGGAAAGACAGTAACACAGACTAAAAAGGTGAATATTCAGGAAGGTGGTAAATTAACCATAACAAATACAGATTATGTCGTTGATACTACTGATTGGCCTTCAATCAATTTTGGAACAGATGCTTCTTCTGCTAATTGTGAATTAGATATCTTAGGTGGTTCAACAATGACTGTAAAGACAAAGGGATTCTATGGTGGACCTAATGGAACTATTAGAGTTGATGCATCATCATTAAAGTTTGAGAATTTAGAGAATAATGCTTTCATGGGTGGAACTGGGCATAAATTCTTAAATATTTACCTAACTAATGAGTCATTGTTATCTGTTGAAGGAGCTAAAGTTAATGGTATTAACTGGGGTGCAGTTTATGCAGATAATTCTACAATTGAAATGAGTGGTGTTGGAAAACAATGTTTTGTCGGTTTTAAATTAGATTTAAAAAACAATTCAACTGCTTATTTACATGATTCAGGAATTGGTTTCACATCTTATTACTATGATTTTGTAAAGGTTGATGGTACTTCCTCACTAACAGTAAAAGATATGAAATCTAACGCATTTTGGATGTGGGGTGGATTAGTTGAAGTTGCTGAAAATGGTACTTTATTAGTTGAAAACTGCATG
>JAZRWC010000043.1:0-18699 GCA_045599505.1 Erysipelotrichaceae bacterium
CACTTTCTGTACATGTTGGATCTACTGCATCAATTGTTTCTTCCTTATGTCCTAATGCTGCAACCAATTGCTGAGCAGTTAAGATTTCTTCACATCTAGAACACTTTGTTCCTTCTGTCAATCCTGTTTCTGTGCATGTTGCTTCTACTGCTTCATCTACTACTGTTGTGTGACCTAAAGCTGAAACATATTCAAACTTAACTGCGTTACAATTTCTGTTAGTACACTGATATTTATATGATCCTTCTATAGTACATGTTGGATCACTAATCTTTACTCCATTGTTCCAAGAATGCTGCTTAAATACTGTGATTTCATCATTACTATTTACAGACAATCCATATTGAGCAATAAACTCTTTGACATCGTTATAGTTAAAACCATAATTAGTACTTAATGTTACTGTTTCACCACTATAACAATTAAAATCTGATGTTCCGAATAAACCTTTTCTATAGGCTTTATTAAATTCTTTGGTATCAAGAATAAAATTACACTTATCACAATAAATAACAGCGTTAAATCTAACTCTATCTATATTAATATATAAGCCATGCCATTCCCAATTTCTATCATCAGAAATGTACTCATATCTTACACTGTAGGAATGATTGCATTCTTCCTCAGCAAAAGATTTCACTCCCATTACTGATAAGAACATAGTAAAAATCATAGATACTATTAAAATTCTCTTAACTATTTTCATGGTTTGCCCCCCATCTCTTATATTTACCCTTTATAAGATTCTAACTTATGCAATATGTTTTTTCAATAAAAAAGAGTTCTATTTATCGAATAGAGCTCTTCTTGCTGTTGATTTAATCATGACTTTCTTTAATCCATCTGTATCTTTATTTTGGATCATTTCCTTAATATAATTCATTTGATTTGTGAAGTCATCTATCTGTTCTATTAGTGTATCACCATTTTCAATGAATAATTCACTCCACATATTCTCATTGATTCTAGCAATTCTTGTTAAATCTCTAAATGAGTCACCTGTGTATTTCTGTAAATCTTCATCTTCATTACAAGTCATTAATGATATTGCGATTACATGAGTAAGCTGTGAAACAAAGCCGATGATTTCATCATGCTTCTTTGCTGATAATCTAGAGATCTTTTCAAATCCTAGTAAGGCACCTAATTCAATAGCGTCATCTATTGCCTGCTTTGTATTTCTTTCTGTATCTACAACTATGAAATTAGCTTTTTCAAAGATTTTCTC
Source organism: Erysipelotrichaceae bacterium (assembly GCA_045599505.1). Taxonomy (GTDB): domain Bacteria; phylum Bacillota_I; class Bacilli_A; order Erysipelotrichales; family Erysipelotrichaceae; genus UBA1783. The sequence goes on from JAZRWC010000043.1 coordinate 1,229, forward strand.
ATCAGCGTTTCTAACACCTGATACTTCTCTACCGGCCATTGGATGACAACTGATTAATTCTAAATCTTCTCTTAAAAACTCATGAATCTCACCGATTACTTTTTGTTTAATACCACTTACATCAGTAATTAAGGTATTTGAATTAATAAGATGCTGATTTTCTTTAAGCCATTTAATTTCCATTACTGGATATAAACCTAAGATAATGACATCTACCTTCTTAATTAACTCTTCATCAACCACAATACTACCTTCATCGATAATATGCTGATTTAAAGCATATCCAATACTGTCAGGATTAATATCAATACCCGCAACATAATTCACTCCAGCTTTCTTTAAAGCTCTTGCATATGAGCCACCAATTAATCCTAATCCAACAATTAGAAACTTTGTACTTTTATCAATCATAAACTTCCTCCAAAACTACTCCAGCACTTCTTAAATCATTCCAGAATTCTGGATAGCTTTTACTTACTGCTTCACTATCAGTGATGATAGTTGGCTTATCCATCATAGTTGCTAATATCGCCATACTCATAACGATTCTATGATCGTTGTGTCCTTCGATATGATACTCTTTAGATAAGATTTCTTGCTTTGAAGCTAATAATTCAGCTTCGTTTTCCTTGTCATACATTGTATAACCATAATGTTCTAGCTCATTTTTCATAGCTAAGACTCTATCTGACTCTTTATAACGTAATCTTGCTATATTTATTAGCTTCATTCCCACTTGATTATAGGCTCCTATAGCCATAACTGCTGGTCCTAAATCAGGACAATCAGCTAAATCTACTATAATATTCTTTTTATCTTTAGGGGTTATTTTATATCCATCTGTAGTTGATTCTACAAGCGCTCCTGAAGCTTTTAGGATATCAAAGAATACTTTATCCCCCTGTAAAGAATTAACGTTTAAATCCTTTACAATGCTTTCATAGTTGATAGCACCAAGTAAACCAATAAGGGCAGCTGCTGAATAGTCTCCTTCAACTTTGTAATTGCGACTAACATATTTCTGATTACCATAAATCTTTAATGTTGTTTCATTTAACCAATCTATCTTTATACCAAATAAAGATAATACTTCTATTGTCATAACAACATATGATTTAGATTCAAAGTTATTGATTATTTCAATAGTGCTGTCTCCATCGCATAATGGTAAGGCAAATAGTAATCCTGTAAAGAATTGAGATGAGATTGATCCATCAAGCTTATAATCACCAGCTTTTAATGGGCCTGAAATTCTAATACTATCTTCATTGTGTTCAAATAGTAAGCCATTATCATCGAACAATTTCTGATATACACTTTGTGGTCTACTTATTAATCTGCCTTTTCCAGTAAAAATATGATCTTTTCCATCTAAGGCAAATACAGGAATCATAAATCTTAAAGTAGACCCTGATTCATTACAGAACACGTCCTTTTGAGAATTCTCAAAAGAATTAATTCCTTTAACTGTTGCTTTATCACCATCAAGTTGTATTTTTGCCCCTAATTTTTCTAATGTAGAAATAGTTGCTTTTATGTCTTTTGAATAACCTAAATGAGATATTTCACTTACTCCATCAGCTAAACCAGCGCATATTAAAGCTCTATGTCCATAGCTTTTTGAACTAGGAGCACTAATAATAGCTTTAGTTTTTGATGGGTAGATCTTCATCTTCATAAGTATTATTCTCTGCCGATTACCTTAGCAATCTGCTTTCCTTTCTTAACTAATTCTTCAAATTGATTGAAATATAATGATTGAACACCATCGCTTGCTGCATGAGGTGGATCATTATGAACTTCAATAATTAATCCATCAGCTCCAGCTGCTATAGCTGCTAGTGACATTGCTTCTACTAAGTTTCTATCACCTGTAGCATGAGATGGGTCAATAATAATTGGTAAATGTGTTCTCTTTTTAACGATTGGAACTACTGATAAATCTAATGTATTTCTAGTATACTTTTCAAATGTTCTAATTCCTCTTTCACAAAGTATAACATTTTTATTACCACCAGCCATGATATATTCAGCTGACATTAACCATTCTTCAATAGTAGCTGACATACCACGCTTCAACATTACTGGTTTATCGATCTTACCTAACTTCTTCAACAATGCGAAGTTCTGCATATTTCTAGCGCCAACCTGAATCAAATCAACATTTTCAATAAACTCGTCAATCTGATCGGCATCCATTAATTCTGTAACTATAGGCATTCCTGTTTTTTCTCTTGCCTTAGTCATAATCTTAATGCCTTCAGTTTCTAAACCCTGGAATGAGTATGGTGAAGTTCTAGGCTTATAAGCACCACCTCTTAGCATATCTGCACCACTAGCGTGAACGTTTTCAGCTATTTCCATTGTCATCTTCTCATTTTCAATAGCGCAAGGTCCTGCCATAAATACGATTGGATTATTACCACCAATCTTAATACCTGCCACATCGACAATCGTATCGTCGTTATGGAAGTCTCTATTTACTAACTTATATGGGGCGCTGACCCTATGAACATCTTCAACCCATTCATATGATCTGATATCTCTTTCATCTAAGATAGTTGTATTACCGATTAATCCAATAATTGTATGTACTTGACCAGTTGATACATGTGTTTTTAATCCTTTAGCTTCTAAATCGGCAACTAAATTAGCTATAGCTAATTCTGGAGTGCCTTTTCTCATTGTAATAACCATAAATTACCTCTTGTTTTGTTTATTGACCTAAATGTTCTAATAAAATCTCAATTGCGTGAATATATCCTTGGATTCCTTCTCCACTTACTGTAGCTATGCATGCTTTTCTAATATAGGAAACCTGTCTAAAATCTTCTCTAGATGAAACATCTGAAATGTGAACTTCTACTGTTGGAATACTAACTGCCTTAACAGCATCTAACAAAGCAACAGAAGTATGAGTATAAGCAGCTGGATTAATGACAATTCCATCAACCTTACCATATCCTTCTTGAATCTTAGTTACTAAATCACCCTCATAATTTGATTGATATGTTTCAATATCTAAGTTATGTTCTTTACCATAATCTTCAATTAGTTTAAGTAATCCTTTATATGTTGTAGAACCGTAGATATCTGGTTCTCTGATTCCTAACATATTGATGTTAGGTCCATTCATAACTAGTATTTTCATTTTAGTATTTCCTTTATAGCATCATAGATATTGCCATTATTGTCTACCATATAATCGCAACTTGATTCATATAAATGCTTTCTTTCCGAAAAGCGTTTCTTATTATCCTCAATAGTTCTTGATAGTGGTCTACCATCAATTAACTGTAGTTTTTCCACATCTCTTTGAAGATAGAAAATAACGCCATTTTGTCTTAATGCATCGATATTTTCTTTATGTAAGATTACTCCTCCACCAGTTGAAATAATCACTCCTGTTTGACTAGAAAACATCTTACAAACTTCCATTTCAAGCTTTCTAAATTGTGGCTCCCCGTCATTTCTAAAGATATCTGGAATAGTTCTTCCTGTATACTTTTCTAATTCAACATCCAAATCTATCAGCTTTCTATTTGTAATATCAGATAACATCTGTCCAATAGTAGTTTTGCCACAACCTGGCATGCCGATTAATACGATATTTTTCTTTTCATTTAATAGCTTGTAATAAACATCATCGATTTCTTTACTGTCGATTTTATGTCCTACAAACTTATTTGCTGCATATACTGCTTGGGAAACTAGCATATACAAACCTCCATCACTAACTAATCCTTTTTCCTTAGCTTTGACTACTAGTTCACTGTTTAATGGATTGTAGATCGCATCAAATACAGCCTCTAGCTTATCAAAGCCATCAATATCTATTGGGCAAGAATAGTTGTTTGGATACATACCGTTTGGAGTTGTATTAAAGATGATATTTGTATCTTTTCTTTCTAATGCTTCTTGATATGTCAAAGCACCATTTTTACCACTTCTTGATACCTTCTCAACTCTACCCGCTTGTAAATATTCCATTACAGCTTTCACTGTATTGCTAGTACCACCTGTACCTAGTATAAGTACATTTTTACCTTGTACACTTACCTTGTTCTTTTCTAGTAAAGATATAACACCATCAAAATCAGTATTATATCCTGATAAGTAGCCATTATCATTGACGATAGTATTTACTGCGTTAATAGCTAACGCTCTTTCATCAACATAATCTAAATACTTGATAACATCCTGCTTATAAGGAATAGTAACGTTAATTGCACTAAATTCCTTGTCCTTCATAAAGCTATCAAGATCATCTTTTGCTACTTCAACTAATTCATATTTATAATCACAGATTGATTCATGAATTACTTTAGAAAAAGAGTGGGATAGGTGTTCTCCTAATAACCCATACCTCATAAAACTACTCTCCTTTTTGCCAATCTGTACCATATCTTAATGAACACATATCAACTAAACCAATAGCTACCATAGAGTCAACAACTACTCTAGCTCTATGAACGATTGCTGGATCATGTCTTCCCTTAATTTCTAATTCTACATTTGTCTGATTCTTTAAAGAAACAGTCATCTGCTTTTGTGAGATTGATGGAGTTGGCTTAATGGCTGTAGAGATTAATAAATCCATACCATTAGTAATACCACCATTAATTCCACCATTATGATTAGTTAATGTTTTTACTTTACCATCTTCATACACAAATGAATCGTTTGCTTGAGAACCTAACTTATCGCTGATGGCAAATCCATCGCCAAAACTTACTCCTTTAACAGCTGGAATAGCGAATAATAATTTAGCTAAATTACCTTCAACTGTATCAAAGAATGGTTCACCAATACCGCTATCAATTCCAGTAACGATTGTTTCGATAATACCTCCAACTGAATCGCCATTAGCTTTAGCTTCAAGACACTTTTCAATCATCTGATTACCTTTTTCTTGGTTTATAACCGCAAATACTAATTCATTCATCTTATCGATATCATCTCTAGTCATTTTGTCATCATCGATGCATGCACATCTTGCTACATGTGAACCAATCTTGATTCCATGATTTTTTAAGATTAATGATGAGATTGCACCAGCTACAACTACTGCAGCTGTTAATCTACCAGAGAAATGTCCTCCACCTCTAGCATCCTGATAGCCATGATATTTCATCTGAGCTGTATAATCAGCATGTCCTGGTCTTGGTTTATCTTTTAAAGAATCATAGTCTGAACTTTTTGTATTCGTATTAGGAATAATAACAGTTAAGGCAGTACCTGTAGTAACATCATTTACTACTCCTGAAATAATCTGATACTTATCTGTCTCTACTCTACTAGTAGAGATAGCACCAGCAGGTCTGCGTAATGTTAATTGATGGTCGATATATTTTCGATCAATCTTGATTCCAGGAGCGATCCCATCGATGATACAGCCGATGTATTCACCATGTGATTCGCCGAATATTGTGACTGAATAGCTTTCTCCAATTGTATTTTTCATCTTATAAAAGTCCTTTCAATGATTCAATTTCTACTTCTTCAATTTCTGCTTTACCGATTTCTTTTACAACGATCTTACTTACCTTATTACTTGAGGCTTTCTTATCATGAGCTAAAGCTTCAAATACCTTTTCCTTATCGTAAGGATAACTAGTTGGTAAATCGTATCTTTCTAATGTTTCTTTAATCTCTTTTTTGATCTTTTCATCTTCAGTAATTAATATCATTCCAAGTCCAACACATTCACCATGTAATAGTTGTCCTAGACCAACTGAAGATTCAATGCCATGACCAATAGTATGGCCAAAGTTTAAAATCTTTCTAATGCCTAATTCTTTCTCATCTTGTTCAACCACAAGTTTTTTAGCTATTAAGCTACGATAGATAATTTCTTCTAGCTTATCCTTATCTGTAGCATTATTATCTTTAAACAGCTCAAATAAACCATTATCATAAATAATGCCCATCTTAATAGCTTCAGCTAAGCCATTTACGAATTGACGGTGAGTTTGAGTTTTTAATGTATCAATATCAATAAGCACTCTTTTAGGCTGATAGAAGGCTCCTACGACGTTTTTGACGTTAGCCATATCAATAGCCACCTTACCACCGATTGATGAATCTAATTGCGCTAATGTTGTTGTAGGGATGTTATAGAAATCAATTCCTCTCATATAGCTACTTGCTACAAATCCAGCTAAATCTCCAACTACTCCTCCACCTATAGCTATTACACAATCTTTTCTTGAAAAGTTGTTTTTAATCATTTTTGTTAATAGAGTTGTATAGGTTTGGATATTCTTACTAGCCTCACCTTGTTCAAAGCAACCTATAACTGCTTCTTTACATTGTGAAGCAACTACTTCAACATATTTTGAAGGGACACCACTATCAGTAACAATAAAGCATTTTCTATTTAAGTTTAAATACTCTTTTGCCTTACTTATGATACCTGGCTCTAGTAAGATATCGTAGCTATCTTTTCCTAATTCCATTGTCATGTGTCTCATAAACAACACCTCTTTCGGTAATAAAAAATGCAGCTATTATAAAGCTGCATTAAATCGTTTCTTATTGGTTAACAAGATTTTATTTTACACAGCCTCAAAAAACTTTGAACTAACAAAGCTAAAATAACAGTAATAATAAGAAGCTGTGTATGTGTGATTCATATTACTAAATCTCCTGTTAAATCAATTCTACTCTTCTTTTCATTATTTGCAAAGAGTTTTTGAAAATTTTACATTATTTGGCTGTAGCACCCTAAAACTCTTACTACACCACAAACCTTTTTAAGTTTTTCTAACATCACTGTTGCTTTTTCATCATTTAGCGAACCTGATACTTCCGCAAAGAAATAGTATTCCCAAGGTAAATCTCTCATGGCTCTACTTCTTAAACAGCTCATATTGAATCCAGTTTCAGAGATGATATCTACTGCCTTAGCTAAAGATCCAGCAGCGTTAGCAACTGTAAAGAATAATGAGAACTTCTCACCAGAAGTCATCTGACGTTTAGAAACAATCGCAAATCTAGTTGTATTTACACTTGACGAATTAATCTTAGTAGCTAATACATCTAAGCCATAAATATCAGCTGTTTCAATAGAAGCGATAGCTGCTTTAGTCTTATCGTTTTCTGAAGCGATGTATTTAGCTGCTTCAGCAGTATTACGATAAGTAATTTTGCTCCAACCATTTGCGTCGATATATGGAGCTGACTGCTCTAAAGCTTGAGGATGAGAATATACTTCCTTAACATCTTCAATAGTTGCCCCTTTTACACCTAATAAGTTCTGTTCAACTTTCAAATCATAGTAACCTGTAATATATAAATCGCTATGATTGAATAATAGATCCATTACTTCTCCTACTTCACCAGCTGTAGAGTTTTCATATGGTAATACGCCACATTCAATTTCATCATTTTCAACAGCTTCAATTACTGATAGAAAAGTAGGATATGAAACTAAATTACTATTAGGGAATAACCTTAATGATGCGATATGAGAAAATGCTCCTTCAACACCTTGGAAAGCAATTTTCTTACCGAAGATTAACCTTCTCTGATATGACTTACTAACATTCATAAAGTCTTTCATAAATGTTGCGTAATCACCCTTTAAATCTTCATTTTTGATAAATGCGCTATTCTTTTCAATAACTGCTGCTTCTCTTGATGCATCAAATATTGGCTTACCAGTCTTTAGTTTATACTTGGCTACATCACCAACAACCTGCATTCTCTGTTCAAATAAATCTGCTATCTGTCTATCGATAACATCAATCTGATTTCTCGCTTTCAATAATTCATCCATAATATAATCCTCAACTTCTAATTTTTATTTTTTGCTTGCGTAATAATTTCAATAATATCTCTTTCAGTAGCTACCTCACCTTGATATGGGTATTTCTTAGCTACCTTTTCAAACTTCTCTAATAGTTTATTAGCCTTAGCCTCATCATCTTCTACTAATAATGCTTTAGCGTAGTTATAACGAATAACGCTGATATTATCAGTCATTGATTTCAATAATTGTTCTGTTGTTTTGTTTATGATAGATGTATCAAAATCTCCTTCTAGGAAATTGATAGTCAACAAATCTATCTTTGATAATTCCTTGTGAAGTGGTATTAAACCATTCTTTTCAAAAATCATCTTATTTAATAATTCTTTACTCTTTTTAAAATCATGTAAATCAAAATAATAGTTTTCTGCATATGCTAATCTAGTAGCTACAAACGTATTATTTAAATTCTTTGTCACAATTTCAAAATACTTTTTAGGCATATCTTTGATTCTATAACCTTCTGATAATAAGGCGTTTATCTTCATACTTAAATAGAATCCATAGATATTATCTTTGCCTTTAGCTAGTTCAACAATATTTTTACCATCATTGTTTACTCCAGATATAGTTAATGGAACACCATTAGTAAGTGCAAAATAAACACTTAATATTCCAAGCATAAACATAAACTGATACGCAAAACCTTCAGTTTTACCTACTAGTAAAAAGACGATTAAAGCCGTAACAACATTCATTAATACTCCACCAGCATTGTAAAGCACATATGGATATGACTTTTTACTATCATATTCAGGAGCAATCAAAATACATTGTCCAGCTGTTCCAGCTAATGAATAACTTTTCAAATGATAACCATCATTATTCTTTAGTAGCATAACATTTAATATTCTAAATGATGAAAACTTATAACCAGTCATTAATCCAAATATTAAGTGTCCACCTTCATGAATAACTGTAGCTACTAAGAAAGCTAATAAGAAGCTAACAAATATTCCTGCTACTTCTAATAGATAACCACCAAAACCAATATTAGGATCGCTAGCTGTATCTACTAGATCATCCGCAAAGCCAACCATAATTAGATACATAGCTATACCTAAAGCCACACCAGTTATAATAGCTCCATCAATTTTAAATTTCTTCTTTTCTTCCATATTTATACCTGTAAACAATAATTGATTACTCCAAGATACTGGCCATTTTTACAACCAATTTCCTTTAGATGGCCACAATTTTCAAAGCCAAACTTCTCATGAAGCTTAATACTTGGATAATTTAAATCTGTAATAACTGAGATGATTGTATGAATTGACTCATCATTTTTAGCGTAATCAATTAATACTTCTAATAGCTTCTGACCGATATGGCTTCCTCTTTTTGTAGGATCTACATATAGTGATAATTCAACTGTGCAATCATATGCATCTTTGCTGCGATATTCACTTAATGAGCCATATCCAACAACTTCACCATCTATTTCAGCTACTAATAATGGATGATTTTTAATGTTGTGGTTATTGAACCATTCTAGTCTATCTTGATAGTCTTTTGCCTCCATATCAAAGGTTGCTATACCATTAACTACTTCATAATTATAGATATCTAACATCTTATTAATATCTTTAACTTCTGCTTTTCTAATAATCATAAAGCTATCCTCTTTTTATAAAAATTTATTACACCTATTATACTTGCTTTAATAAAGAAATAACAACGCTAATTTGCGTTGTTATTTGTTTTCTGCTAAATAATCTAAAACACTATGAGCAGCTATATTTCCTTGTCCAACTGCCTTAGTGTATTGATAAGGTCTACCTGTGCAATCCCCTGCAGCATATACACCCTTTAAGTTTGTTGCCATATTACTATCTACCTTAATATGACCATCACTAGTTTCTAATTCAGGTAATAAGGTATTTAAAGCGATTGAATCCCTTAAGATAAATACACCCTCGATATTTAAAACTGATTCATCAGATAATGTTAATGATTCAACCTTTTTACTACCGTTGATTTCTCTAGCCTTTAATGATTCAACTACGATATTTTCTTTTTCTAAAGAACAATTAGAGTATTGAGGGAAATAGTATACCTTACTAGCTAAGCTAGCTAAGAATTCTACTTCATGTTCAAATCTGGCATTATTGCAGATAACAGCGATTTCTTTACCCTTATATAAACCACCATCACATGTTGCACAATAGCTAACTCCTCTTCCTAAATATTGCTCTTCATTTTTCAAAGTAGCTCTAAATGAAATACCTGTAGCTAAGATTAATGATTTAGCTTGATAGAATTCACTACCAGCAGTTAAAGCATATGTATTTGAGAAATACATAATCTGATTAACCATCTGTTCAGTAATTTCAATACCAGCTTTTTGAATATGAGCTTTAAATGCTTCATTTAGCTCTTTTCCACTCACTTCAAAGAATCCAGGATAATTAGATATCTTTTCAGCCTTTTCAATCTTCTCTGATAAGTTCTTACTTCCTAACCAGATGAATGACTTGTTATGTATTTTTAAGTTTAGTGCTGCAGATAATCCTGCAGGACCACTACCGATAATTGCGACATCATAAATCATAGAATGTTCCTCCTATAAATATATTTTATCACAAAAGTGCTATAACTCTTTGATATCAGCTTTCATCTCACTATAATATATACGTAAAGAGGTAATAACATGGCAAACATTTCTACAACTTTAGTATTAGGATTTCTTGATTCTGGTAAAACTACATACATTAAATCTTTACTTAAAGATAAAGATGATAAGAACATTCTTTTAATAGTTGGTGAGCAAGGTGAAGAAGAATATAAGGACATTAAAGAAAACGTTAATATCGTATACCTTGAATACTTTGAAGACTTCAATAGAAATGATTTGTTAGAACTACAAGATAAATACAACCCTCAAGAAATTATCATTGAAGCTAATGGCATGTGGAAATACGCTGATATAGCCTTATCTAAGCCATATAATTGGTTATTAAATCAAGTAGTAACAATAATTGATGGTTCTAGCTTTGATATATACCTAAAAAACGTCAATTCTTTACTATTAGAAAAGATTAAAAACGCTCATAAGATTATTTTTACTCATTCTAGTCAAAAAGATAAAGACAGCTTAAGAAATAAGAATCTACGCCTTATCAATAAAACAAAGGAAATTTACTTTGTTAATGAGGATGAAGTTGAACTATATGATAATGGAACAATTAAGTTGTTTAATCGTGATGATGAATATTTAGTTATCGATGATGATAAGTTCGGATATTTCTTTACTGATTTTAATGATAATACCCTAGCTTATATAGATAAAAAACTAACTGTTAGAGGTTTCCTATACAAAAACTCTAAACTAGGCTTAGGAAACTTTGCCATTGGAAGAAACGCCATGGTATGTTGTGGCCAAGATATGGTATTCTTATCACTTCTATGCCATCAAGAAAAAGATATTAAAATAGAAAACTCATCATATATTGAAGTAACTGGAATAGTCAAAATGATGCGTATGGATTTCAATAATTCTAATATGGCAACTCTTCTAGTAGAAGAAGTCAAATTAGCTAATTCACCGCTAGATCCAACTGTATATATGTAAAAAAGGTCTTCACATTTGAAGGCTTTTTAAATTTTCTTAACTAAATCTACTAATTCAATTAGATTTTCAATATAGTAATCAGCTTCGCTTTGATCTAAACCAAAATTATGATCAACCTTAGCTACTACTGGCATATTAGCGTTTTTACCAGCTTTGATACCATTAGTTGAATCTTCTACTACTAAACATTCAGAAGAATCTAAACCAAATTTATCCCTAGCATATAAATATACATCTGGGAAAGGCTTACCTTTATTAAAATCATGACCAGAAACGATTACTTCAAAGTACTCTCTAGTATTAGTATCATCAACAGCTTTCTGAATATATTCAGGTCTACTGCTTGAGCATAAAGCTAATTTTAATCCTGCTTCAGTAAGCTTTTTTAATGTCTCAACTGTATCAGAGAAGATAATATCCTTAAATGGCATCTGTGCTCTTTTAGCTTGATGATCAGGACGATGCTTTTCTCTAAATTCTACAGGATTATCATCTGGATGCATTCTAGGAACAATCTCTTCATTCCACCAATCTTTACCTGCCCCTGCTCCAATTAAAATCTTGAAGATATTTGGATCAGTCATATATCCATTTCTTTCAATAAAAGTCTTAGTAATATTGAAATCCCATGTTTCAGAATCAATTAAAACACCATCTAAATCAAATAATACAGCTTTAATCATACATATACCTCTTTACTAGACTAATTATACTAAAGAACTTATTAACCTTTCAATTAATAGACTCTTGTAGTTAACAATACACAAAAAAGACTGCTAATTATATTAAATCTTAGCAGTCTAGAAATCATAAATACTCTTTAACTAATTAATTAGTCCATCTTTAAAACAGCCTTGATGCATTCACCATTATTGCTTGCTTCGAATGCTTCATTGATCTGTTCAAATGGATAGAACTTGATTAACTTGTCGAATGGGAATTTGCCAGCTCTATAGTATTCAATTAACTTAGGAATGAATAACTTACTAACAGCATCACCTTCAACAATACCGATTAATGTTTTGAAATCGCCCATTAATTCGTTCTGGATATTGAAAGTTACATCACCAGTAGCACCTAAAATAACACCTGTTCCCATAAATCCTACTGAAGCTAACATCTTCTTAACGAAATCAGAATTACCTGAAGTATCGATAGCGTAATTGCATCCTTCTGGTACGATCTTTCTAACTTCTGCAGGAATATCAGAAACTTCTTTTCTATTGATGGTGTGAGTTGCACCTAATTCTTTAGCTAATTCTAAGCTCTTAGGATTACCACCAACTGCGATAATATTCTGACAACCAGCAATCTTAGCAGCCATGATAGCACTCATACCAACTGTACCACAACCAAATACAGCAATAGATGAACCAAACTTAGGACGTAATACATTTAATACAGCACCAGCACCAGTCTGGATACCACAACCCATAGGTCCAACTAAAGCTAATTCAACATCATCATATTCAACCTTGACAGCTGACTTTTCATTAACGATTGCGTATTCAGCAAAAGTTGACTGACCAAAGAAGCTACTTAATGGCTGACCATCTAAAGTCATTAATGGCTGGTTACCACCAGGCATTACACCACCAAAGTTAATATTATTAAACTGTAAACAGCCAGCAGGATGTCCCTGACGACAGTTAACACATTCACCACAATATCCATAAGAGATACCTACTTTATCTCCTACTTTAAATTCCTTAACATTTACACCAACCTTTGTTACTACACCACAACCTTCATGTCCTAAAACTGCAGGTAATGGTACAGGAATAAACTGATGCTGAACAGCAGCGTCTGTATGACAAACACCGCAAGAAGTAATCTTAACGACCATTTCATCTGCTTTAGGTTCTGCCATTTCAATTTCTTCAATCACAAATGGTGCACCTGTAGAATGAGTTACAGCAGCTTTGATTTTCATAAACAAAATCCTCCTATACAATGGCTATAGTATACACTCCTCTATCAAGGATTGCACTATAAAAATCCTTGCTTGTGAAATAATAAGCAATTTGAATAATCATATTGATTCTCATATAATAATATTAAATGAGGGACGATATGACATTTAAATACGATTTAATTGAAAAGGATATTGAAGCATTATTCAGCTATGTTTCTATCTTTGGATCAAAGGATAGCATTATTACTATTGAAAGAACTACTGACGAAGACAAGAAATTAACAGTTGCGTTGTTTTCTGCTGAAAGATTACTAAACTCTTCCGATAATATTAAATATTTATTATCTCAAACTTTAGCTACTAGAAATTTGGCTGATAATGGTGAAGTATCTCATCAATATTTCTATTTTGACTACACTAATCATATGTGGACTAATGATTTAGATGTTGTGGAAAAGTTAATACTAATGTGTAATGGACTTGGATACACTTCTGATTTAAAAGAATCTAAAGGTGAAATTGTGGTTAATATATATCAACCTTACGCTATAGCTAATCAAAATACAGAAGAGTTTAAAAACGCAATTAACCAAGATCCTGAGTATTTCGATAATACATGGTCTGATGAAGCACTAAGATATCTATATGGTATTAATGAGGACAATTATCCTGACTACTATTTAGCTTTATTATGTGGAATAATTGCCTATTCAAATGAGCAAATACCTTATGAACTATTTAATGTGATCGATAAAAAACACATTCAAAGACAACAAGATGAAATTGACGCTATAACTGATCATTGTAAAAAGAATAATAAAAATGTTAGCGATGTAATAGATCAATACCATTATCTAACTAATAAATTCTTTAACTGTGAATCATTTGGAGCTGCTCTAGATGTATATGAAGAGTTACAGAATTTTATAATAGCTAATGTAGATTAATAAAAAAATGCTTCCAACGATTATGTTGAAAGCATTTTGATTTTTAATAGAATGTTGCGATTGGTTCTTCTGGTTCAGCAGCTTCATCAATATTGATTGCGTAGAAAACTGGAATCTTCTTTTTAGCTATCTTGTTATATTCAAATTTGATCTTAGCTTCTACTCTATACCAACCAGGTAAGTTCATCTTCTTTTTTGGCATGTTGTAACAAAGCATACCCATAAACTTAGTATCTTCTACACAACAAGTCATAACCTGTCTTCCTAAGCCAAATCCTTCTTCCTTTAAATAAGTATTTGGAATAGCTAAGGCTAATAACTTAACGATTTTACCATGATACTGTCTAGGATCTTCTGCTAAATCTCTAAACCATAAAGCATAGTCATCATCGCCAATTTCAATATAGTCAGCGTTCTTATCAAATGGTAATGGATCAGGAATATTATCCATTTCACAAGTACCATCAGTATATTCATAGCTGATCTGAATCTTTCTGCTAACAGCTCTAACAATCTTATGGAACATCTCCATGTCAAAACCATTTTTAACGCATCTGTTAAAGATAGTTAATTCACAACTTGCTAATTTATCTACCATTAGGTTTCTAAACATGTTGTTATAGCTCATAAAATTAGTGGCATCGATTAAGTTGATTACCTGATAAATTAACCAATTATCAGGAACAGCTTTATATAATGTTTCCATTTTCCACATGCCGTTATATTCAACCATTACTGAATCAATATCGTTATATTGCATTGTGATCTGAGTTAATCTATCAACTGTTAGATCATCCTCATCATCAATATAGACAACTGAAACATTCTCCATATATTCAGCATCAGTATCGTACTGCTCTTCGCCATCCTCGCAAGCTAATACAAGCATTCTTTCGCCATTATTGAAATCAGGATCCATCAATGCATTTTTAATAAAATTTGTTTTACCAGCATCTAAAAATCCAGTAAAGACATATACAGGAAGTTCTTCCTTCATAATATACCTCCCTAATTAAGCTTTAAATAATTCCTTTAAAGCGCCATGATTCAACTTAGAACCGATTACACATAATCTACCAATTGTTGCTGCGCTACCTAATCTAACGTTTACTTCTCCTGGCACATAGTCGAAATGGATCCAGTTACCATCTTTTCCATCTACGATACCCTTAGCTCTTAATACGATTCCATATTCATGTAAATCATCTAATTCTTCTAAGATGTTTTCAATTTCTTCAACTGTGTACTTTTTGCTAGTTTCCTTGCCCCAGCTTTCAAATACTTCATCAGCATGGTGATGATGGTGTCCATGATGATCATGGCAAGAACAGTTTGGATCATCACATTCATGCTCATGATGGTGGTGATGTCCACATTCACATTCTTCTTCATCATGGCCATGGTGATGATGGTGATGACAAGAACAATTTGGATCATCACATTCTTCATCATCGTCATATTCAGCTTCTAAAGCTAACTTCTTTAATTCTTCTTCTAAGGTATTTCTGTGTTCCATTGTTTCTAAAATCTGGGCACCAGTAATAGCGTTCCAGTCAGTTGTAATAATGGTAGCTACAGAATTCTTAGATCTGATTAGTTCAACTGTTTCAGCTAACTTATCTTCCTTCATATCAGCAGTTCTGCTTAATACAATTGAGTTAGCATGTTCAACCTGGTCATTATAGAATTCACCAAAGTTCTTGATGTAAATCTTAGCTTTCTTAGCATCACAAACTGTAGTAAAGCTATTTAAAACAATATCTTCACTATCAACCTTCTGTACTGCTTTGATAACATCAGATAGCTTACCTACTCCAGAAGGTTCAATGATGATTCTTTCAGGATTCATCTCAACAATAACCTTCTTTAAAGCTTCAGTGAAGTCACCAACTAATGAGCAGCAGATACATCCCTGGCTCATTTCTGTAATTTCAATACCAGCATCCTGTAAGAAACCACCGTCGATAGCGATTTCTCCAAATTCATTTTCAATCAATACAATCTTTTCACCCTTGTAGGCTTCAGATATTAGCTTTTTAATTAATGTAGTTTTTCCAGCTCCTAAGAAACCAGAGAAAATATCAATTTTTACCATAAAATCACTCCCTTTTTTGGCATATTATCATTATATCACAAATGTCAAAATCAAGATTTATCTTGCCTAATATAAAAGCATTAGCTTTCACTAATGCTTACTTCTTTCCATATAGTAATCCAGTTTTATGAATCATCCAAGGAGCTTGAGTGATCCAGTTAACAGGGATCTTCTTTTCTGTATCAGGGATGTAATGAATCTCACTAATACCGCTAGCCTTAAGTTCTTCAATAAACTGATAAATATCTCCATAGTGATATTTGATTCCAAACATATCATGGAAGGCAAATGTACCACCCTTCTTTAAGACGCGTAAAGCTTCTTCTACTACATGTCTTTTATCAGGTTCACTTCTCACTTCATGGAATGTAAAGTTTGAAACAACACAATCAAATTCCTTATCCTTAAAGCTTAATCTTCCAGCATCGTCCTTTAAAAAAACTATTCTATTGTCGACATTTTCAATTTGAGCATTTACCTTACATTGATTTAGATTATAAGGCCAGTTCTTACCGAAATAGTCAATTCCAGTTACATAAGCTTCTGGATATCTTTTAGCTATCAAGATAGCTAGTGCTCCATTTCCACATCCAACGTCTAAAATTCTACCTTTTTCAAAATCCAAATAGCCTAATAAATATTCATAAATTTTTAATGTTAGCTTTGACTTCTTATTGAATGAGAATAGGTTGTAACATCTCCACATATATGAACCATATAGTATTACTCCAACTCCAAATATCAAAACTGCCCAGAATGCTAAACCTGAAAAGACTGGTAAGCCTAATAAGCATAGAAAGCCAGCCATATAAGATATAAATATAAATGTCTTTGGTATCCAATTGGCATAGTTTACTTTCATATAATAATTCCTGTTCTTTTTACCTCATTACGTGTATAACAAAAAATTATATAAATAAACATGATTACAGTTTATTTACAATTAATTATTAACAGCGCACCCCACTAATACTGTTTTTAAAAAATCGTTTAAAACTTACCCCTTGTTTTAGACTGATGTTATTGTACTAAATGATTTGAATTTTGTAAATATTTAATTTTTACGAAATTATGAACATTTATTCTAATATTGTTCACAAAATAAACAAAGAGCACTTCATAGTGCTCTACTT